>JAMFTB010000085.1 GCA_026225595.1 Terriglobus sp.
CCAAGGCCAGATAGCTCAGTGGTAGAGCGCGGCCCTGAAAAGGCCGGCGTCGGCGGTTCGATCCCGTCTCTGGCCACCACTCTTCACCACACCTCTGATCCTTTCAATTTGCGGCCTGCCGACCTAGTCGGACTATCATTCTGAAAACACCACCACACAGAGGGATCGGGACATGGCGAAGCCGCAAACAATTGGATCGCACAGCTTCGGCACGCAGGCCGCCGCGGTCACTTTTATTCAAGAGGTGCTTTACAGGCATCAGCTACTGAAGCCTATTAATGGGGCAGACCACGAATTCCTGCTAGATCTGCTCAACAAGCATCCACGCAAAGCAGAGAAGATCGGTTCTGGCGTGAAGTATTTCACCGTCGAGAAAGCCCAGGGTGGAACCCAGTGTTTCTACATCACCCGCGTCGATGGATCACGATCAGACTTCTCTTTTATGAAGTGCCTACGGGGATAGAGCATTCCGTGCCGATGTGTTGCGGCTGCAGCCCCATCCCGATGAACCGCCCCACCATTCGCTGAAATCCCGGTATCCGCGTCAGCACACGCAACACCACAGGTGGCTTCAGCGCCTCCGGATTTCCCAGCACAGCCTTCGACAGCATGTAATGAGCAGCGATCTGGAACTGCTGCGTATTGCGCACAGCAGCCTGGCGATAATGCTGCACCTGCGCCAGGTCATGCACGGTCGTCGTGCTTGCCAGCAGTCCGTCCGTCAGAATGTTCGCGGTGGCCACAGCATCCTGCAGCGCTATGTTGATGCCGATGCCGCCCACCGGCGACATGGCATGCGCTGCATCACCAATGCACAGCAACCCGGGCATGGCCCACTGCTGCAGATGGTTCACCTGAATGGTCAGCAGCTTCAGCTTGTCAAAGCTATCGATCTCAGCCGTCCGCCCCTTCAGAAGTTCCAGTGTTGAAGGATGAATCGTGTCCCCGCGAAAATCGCGGAAAAAGTCTTTGTGCTTCTCAAGCACCGTGACCTGCACACCCGCACGCGCCAGCATCATCCCCGCCGGACCGCCTCCAACAATGCACACACTGTTCATGCGACTGCTCCTGTTGAGATCTCGTATCCACTCATCGAAGAAGGCAGCGCAAGTTTACTCCTGCCTTATTTCATCGAGGATTCAGTCGCAGTGAAGTCGTTCGCAGGTAATCCATGATGCTCTCCGCCATCACCCGCTTAGACGACAGCGGCAGCATGCGTTCGTCATGCGCGGAGATGATGGTGCCTGCATTCTGGTCTGAGTCAAAGCCCTGGCCCGGCTGCGAAACATCGTTGGCCACGATCACATCGATGCCCTTCTCGCGCAGCTTTCGCCTTCCCTCTTCCACGGGATGCTCTGTCTCCGCCGCGAACCCAACCATCAACGTGCCGGCGCGACGCTGCTGCGCGGCCTGCCGAAGGATGTCCGGTGTCTGCGTGAGTTCCAGCGTCAACGCCGTTGTCTTCTTCAGCTTTTGCGCATGCGGCGACACCACCTGGTAGTCAGAAACTGCGGCAGCCATAATGACCATGGACGCGCGCGGCAGTTGCTCCAGGACAGCGCGCTCCATCTGTGCCGCAGTAGTTACGTGGATGTGTTCGCAACCCGCAGGTGGCGCGGCCGTCGTTGCAGCGTGAATCAGGATCACCTTGGCACCGCGTGCCATGGCGGCTTCCGCCAGTGCAAAGCCCATCTTGCCGCTGGATCGATTGCCGATGAAGCGCACCGCGTCAATGGGTTCGCGCGTTCCACCCGCCGTAATCAGGATCGTCTCATTCGCCATATCGGATGTTCGCTGCGCGGCTGCAAGCACGTGGTCTGCAATCTCCGTCGGCTCCGCCAGCCGTCCATCGCCCACCATGCCGCACGCAAGATCGCCACTGCCCGGACCCACAATCTGAACACCGCGCTGCCGCAGCGTTTCAATGTTTGCCTGCGTGGCAGGGTGCAGCCACATGTTTACGTTCATGGCAGGCGCAACAACAATTGGAATCTTCGCCGCAAGACAAATTGCCGAAAGCAGATCATCGGCAAAGCCATGCGCCAGCCTTGCTATGAAGTTGGCAGTGGCGGGTGCGAGCACCAGCACGTCTGCATCCTGCGCAACGCGGATGTGTTCAATGTCGAACGCGCCCGGTTCGCCTGATGCTACGTCACTGTTGACGGGCTGCCACAGCGACGTCATCACCTGATTGCTGCTGAGTGCCGCAAACGTCAGCGGAGTCACAAAATGCTCAGCGCCCGCGGTCATGATGACCTGCACTGTTGCGCCGCGACGACGAAGCTCTCGCGTCAGTTCGCCTGCCTTGTAGGCAGCAATGCCGCCGCAAACTCCAAGCAGTACCTTCACAGCGCTACCTCTTCCGTATGCACAATGCAGTTATCAATCAGCCGCGTCTGCCCAACCCATGCGGCCACTGCAACCAGCGCGCTCGCGGGAAGTTCGCTCATGCTTTCAAGAGTGTTCGGATCAACAACGTCCGCGTAATCGACACGCAACGAAGCGGCCGCTGCCAGTTCATGCAGCAATGTCTCGCGCAGTGTTGTGACGGAGCGCTGACCTTCTGCAACCGCACGCTGCACGCTGCAAAGCGATCGCGAGAGAGCCTGTGCCTCTTTGCGCTCTTCGTCTGAAAGATAGCGATTTCGCGAACTCATCGCCAGGCCGTTTGCCTCGCGAACGATGGGACACACCACCAGCTCCAGATCGAAGTTGAGGTCGCGCACCATGGCTTGCAGAACCGCAACCTGCGCCGCATCCTTCTGCCCAAAGAAAGCACGGTCCGGCTGAATGATGTTGAACAACTTACACACCACAGTAGCAACACCACGGAAGTGTCCCTGCCGCGACGCACCATCCAGGCGGCCGCCAATCTCCGGAACATCCACGATCGTCTGCATCTGCGCGGGATACATCTCTTCACTTGCGGGAGCAAACAACAGGTCAACACCTTCGGCCTCAAGCAGTTCGCAATCCTGCTGAAAGGTGCGTGGATAGCGGGTGAAATCCTCATTCGGCCCAAACTGCAATGGGTTGACGAAGATGGTTGCAACGGTGCGGTCGCATTGCTGCCGCGATGCGCGGACGAGTGACAGGTGCCCCTCATGCAACGCGCCCATCGTCGGCACCAGGCCAATAGTCTGCGAGGGGACGACGCGCTGAAGTGCTTTGCATGCGGCACGCATCGCCCGCGGCGACGTAACTATTTGCATACGGTTGCAGCCTTCGCACTCATTGCAGCAACATCTTCTTCTGTAAGCGGAACGCCGGCCAGCGTGATGCCGGATGGCATGTGGTAACTCTCCGCATCATCCGGAAAGGTGCGCGCGGCGACAGCTTCACGAAACTGTGCGAGGCCGTTCTGCATCAGCTGGCGCGCATCGCCAAACGGCCGCACAAACTTTGCCTGCTTCGTGAACGACAGCGAGAAGACATCGTGGAAGACAAGTATCTGCCCATCACAATCCGGACCCGCTCCAATGCCAATTGTGGGGATGGTAAGCAGCCCCGTGATCTGTGCGGCCAGCTCGCGCGGAATCCCTTCAAGCACCAGTGCAACCGCACCCGCACGCTCCAGCTCCAACGCATCTTCACGCAACTGTTCTGCGGCAGTCTCACTGCGCCCCTGCACGCTATAGCCACCCATGCGGTGCAATGATTGTGGCGTAAGGCCAATGTGGCCCACCACCGGAATCTCCGCGTCTGTAAGTGCACGCACGCGTGATGCCTGCGCAGCTCCGCCCTCAAGCTTCACCGCCTCGCTGCCGGCTTCTTTCACCAGTCGCAGCGCATTGCGCAATGTATCTTCAACGGACACCTGGTAGCTGCCAAACGGCATATCCACCACGAGCATTGCGCGCTGTGTGCCGCGCCGAACGGCACGCGCATGATGCAGCATCTCATCCATGGTGACGGACAGGGTGTTGTCGTATCCAAGCACCGCCATACCCAGCGAATCGCCTACTAAGAGCAGGTCAATTCCAGCCTCGTCCACAAGGCGGGCGGTTGGATAGTCATACGCAGTCAGAGCTGTGATTGGGGTTGAGGCTTGCTTGCTTTGCAGCAGTGTTTGCGGCGTGACTTTTGCCACGCTCACCGGACGCATTGCGTCCCGTACTTCCGTCATACTCATCGCTTCTCCAGTGCCACTCCGCGATACACGCAGATGCAGCCCGCACTGAAAGTATAGCCATCCGCGCACGATGGATAAAGTCCGCGGCGTGTGGCGGCGTAAGCTGTTGCAGGAAGGAAACCTGCACATGGCCCTGAAAACCGGAAAGGCGATGGCGAAGGCGCTGCTGACGGATGTTCAGCTGTGGGTGCCTGCGCTCGTGTTGCTGCTAGGCATTGTGTTGCTGGTTGTGTTGCATTGAGCGAGGGAGCAACAAGCAGGGGCGCGGCTTCATTCCACAAATTAGGCGTGGCGTGTGGGCTGGCCGCGGGTGTTTGGCTAGGCGCAGCAGAAGCGCCCACAAAGCTGGTGAATGCAGGCCTGTCGCCCTTTGCCATTTCGTTGTGCATGGTGGTGGGCGTCTTCACCGCGCGCTGGACCTTCCCAACGCTGCTGAAGGGTACGCGCTCCGTCTCTGCCGATCTGATGGCGAACAAGCACCTGATCGTGTGGGCGTTGCTTGCGGGATTTCTTTGGGTTGTCGCAAATACGCTGACCGTCTTTGCCATCCGTGACGTCGGCCTTGCCACCGCCTTTCCTATATGGAACGCGAATTCGCTCATCGGCATTCTTTGGGGATGGCTCCTCTTCGGCGAGCTGAAGGGCGGCGGCCGCAACGTGGGCAAGATTCTTGCGGGCGCGACCATCATTGTGGTGGCAACCATCCTGCTGGGCTTCAGCACGCTGCACAACACGGCCATTCCGCCGGGCCATGCCGCGCGCGGTCTACTGGCTGCGGCGGGCGCAAGCCTGATGTGGGGCACCATGTACATCCCCTATCGCAAGGCGTACCTCAGCGGCCTGAACCCGCTGTCGTTCGTAACAGCATTCACCCTTGGCGAGCTGGGGCTAATGGCGCTGTTGACCTTCCTGTTCGACGGCGGCATCCGCGGCACGTTGCATGAACTGGCGCCGCACAGCCACCTGCTTTTCTGGCTGTTTCTGGGCGGCTTTGTGTGGGTGGTTGGCGACATCTTTCAGCAGTACGCAACCAAGTACATCGGCATCAGCCGCGGCATACCGCTTTCAAACACCAACCAGCTGTGGGGTCTTGCGTGGGGTGGCCTTGTGTTTGGCGAGCTGTCAACAGCGGACCCAACGCACCGCATGTTGGTTGTTGCCGGATCACTGCTGATGCTGCTGGGAGCGCTGCTGATCAGCTCCGCCGCAACATCCGGCACGGAAGAGACAGCGCGCCTTGCGGCAATCCAGCGCGAGTGTGATCGCTACGGCATTTCGACGGAGGATGTCTCATCCACGGCGACGCAAGAAGAACGGCGTCACTGGTGGGATGCACTCATCGTGCTGGCAGCAACCGCCGTGTTTGTCTTCTTTGGCATGCACGCTGCTGTGCCCACCATCGCCATGAACCTGCTATGGATGGCCGCACTGGCCACCGTCATGCTGCTATCCATCACGTGGTGTGGATGGATGCTGTGGCGGCGTACGCGCTTTAACTAAGCGGATGCAGCGGGTGCCGATCGTTCGCCGCGATCAATGCGCGGATCGCCTCAACGGAAGCGATGTTGCCGCGCGCGCCGCTCTTTGTGCAGTTCAAAGCAGCAGCAGCGCAGCCAAAGTCGAGCTGCTCGCTTAGGTCGCCGCCCTGCAGCAATCCATACAGAAAACCTGCGTGGAAGAGGTCGCCTGCGCCGGTGGTATCCACCGTGGCCACGCGAAAGGCGGCCACGCGCAGCATCGTCTCGCCATCCCAGGTCAACACGCCGTCAAGCCCCAGCGTTACACCCACCAGCCGGCAGCCATATCGCTCCTTCATCCGCCGCACAGCCGTCTCAAGATTCGCTTCGCCCGTTAGTGCTGCGGGAAAGTCGCGGCTTACCAGCGCGTAATCCACCAGTGGCAGCAGGTCGTGCAGCTCTGGCCGGATCACATCAAGATCTGCAACCACCGGTATGCCTGCCTCACGTGCCCAGCCTGCGGCGGTTATCGCCGCCTGCGTGTGATAGCCGTCTACCAGCAACGCGCGCGCGCTGATTACCCACTCCTTGCGCAGGTCTTCTGGCTGCAATGTCAGTTGTGCATCACGATGGCACATCACCGTCCGCTCGCCTTCTGCATCCACCAGAATCAGCGACTCCGGGCTGTGCGCGTCTGGCACGGTAACAATGCGAGCCTCAACGCCTGCGCGGTCAAAGGCGGCGCGGTGCAGAGCTGCGGCGCGGTCATCACCCAGCCTGCCGACGTAGCGCGTGCGCAACCCCCAGCTTTGGCACGCAATGGATGCCGTTGCCACCTCGCCGCCAAGCAGCGTGCCGCGTTCAGTGTATTCGGTCTTCGAACCCGGCGCAGGAAAATGCGCCAGCGGGATCACGGTATCGGTGGCATTCAGCCCAACGCCCACCAGGTCAACACCCGGGACGGTCACATCTTCAAGCATTTAGACAATGTACCGTCACAAGCAGGAAATGGCTCAGAAGTCCCGGCTTTCCAGTTCGTGCTCCGCTCCCTGCAACAACCTGCGCAGTGCCTTCACCACAAACCGCATCATCACGATGATGGCCAGCACGAACGCTGCCACAAGGAACGCGCCCACATACGGATGCCGTGTCGACATCCATGTGAGGAAGATGGCCAACACATCCTCTGCCATGCTGAGTGTCATGTTTGAGAATGGCTCCGGTGATGCCGTAACCGCCGCGCGCACAGCCGTCTTGCCGCCATGCGCAGCCAGAGCAATTGCGCCGCCGGCCAGCGTTACACCAAGATGCTCCGCCGGCGACAGGCCAACCGTAGCCTGGTAC
>JAMFTB010000086.1 GCA_026225595.1 Terriglobus sp.
GAAGTCTATTCCGGTTGCCGATCGTGCGTGCATGACCCTGCTGTCGCCTACCCATCACCACCCGCGCGCCTGGCGCCGCAAGCGCCGCAGCCATCTGGTCCCGGTTCTGCTTGGCGTCGGCTTTGCCGTCGCGGCCACCGCCCTGATCGCGTGGCTGCTTTGGCCGACCTGGCGCTCCACCGCGGCAAACAATTGCGGCAGATCATCCGGCTGTTGTGCCGTCAGAATCTCAAGTGCGTTGGTAAACAGGTAGGAGCAGTGCTCGGCCGCGCTGGGCAGAGATGTTTCCAGCAGAACGGTGTTTGGTTCGCGGAAGGCTGCGTCACGCCAGCTCTGCGGCAGGGCAGAGGGTTGTGGCGCGGAATCAGCAGGCGAACGCATCTCTTTATTGTGCGCGAAGTTAGGAAGCTCGCAGCTACGTTCTGTTGTTGCGGTTAGGTTCTGTTATGGCGGGTAATGATGATGGCCTTCGCGTTGCTTCCACCCGCGCAGGTGTAGTGGCGCTTACGCGTTGCGTCCACCCAGGCAACGTCACCGGCTTCCAGCAGGCGCGTCTCGTCCTCTGATGTAAGCAGCAGCTCACCCTCCGTGACCATCGTGAACTCCATGCCTTCGAAGATGCGTGGCCGGAAGAGCACCGCGTCGTCCTCGTCGATGCCACGAAACTCCGCAATGCACGGCGAGATGCTGCCGTCCGAGATCAGCGAGCTGAGATTCTCTGACAGGAAAGTGGGGGTGACACCGGAGTTGTTCTGCAGTCGCATGCGCTCCGTCTGGCGCAGCAGGCGGAAGGTGATGGGCTGTTCGTCGCGAAAGAAGTAAACGAGATCCTTGTTGAAGGCGAGTGCGATGCGCGCGAGGTTACGCACGGTGGGCACAACGCGGCCGGTCTCCAACTGAGAAAGAAAGCTGGCGGACAAGCCCGTCTTGCGGCCAAGCTCCACCAGGCCCATGGAGCGGCGCATGCGGCGCATGCGGCGCATGCGGATGCGGTCGCCGATTTTTTTGGACACAATGGCGGACTCAACCTGGTCCGCTTCCACCACGTCCATCGCTTCCCGCGCGCGGCTTTCTAAGTGGGTAGCAACGTCTGCCGCGATGGGGAACTCTTCGATTACTCGCATAATTTATTCAGACGATAAAAATAACAGAGAAGCTGCCCGGTGAATTGGGCAGCTTTCTGTTGTGTGTCCGAAGATTGGACAATTGCCTGTTGTTTTGCTTCCGCAACGACTAGAAATCGTTCTGATCGAAGTTCACCTCGCCGGTAACCGCGGTCTGGTAGGCGGAGACGCGGCGCTCAAAGAAGTTGGTCAGCTCCTGCACGTCCTGCAGCTCCATGAAGTCGAAGGGGTTCTTCGTCTTGAAGTGCGGCGCAATGCCCAAGCGCTGCAGACGGCTGTCTGCCACGTAGCCAAGGTACGAGCGCATGTCGCGCACGGAGAGTCCCGCGACGCCGCCGGAGAGCAGATCCTCGGCAAACTGCGCTTCGCAGTCCACAGCCTCTTCCAGCATCTCGATGATCTGGCGCTCAAGGTCTGCGTCCCAAAGGTCAGGCTCCTGCTGGCGAACCGTGTTGACCACTTCAAAAGCAAACTCCAGGTGGCAGCTCTCGTCGCGGAAGACCCAGTTGGTGCCCGACGCAAGACCGTGCAGCAGACCCTTCGAACGGAAGAAGTAGACATACGCAAACGCCGCGAAGAAGAAGAGACCTTCAATGGACGATGCGAAGCAGATGAGGTTCAGCAGGAACTGGCGGCGGTGGTCGCGCGTCTGCAACGTGTCAAGCGCCTGGATGCTGTCCATCCACTTCATGCAGAACTCAGCCTTCTTCATGATGGAGGGGATGTTTTCGACTGCCGCAAAGGCTTCTTCGCGCTCTTTTTGATCGGGCACGTAGTTGTCCAGCAGCGTCAGGTAAAACTGCACGTGCACGGCCTCTTCATACAGCTGGCGCGAGAGATAGAGCCGCGCCTCCGGCGAGTTGATGTGCTTGTACAGGTTCAGCACCAGGTTGTTCGACACAATGGAGTCACCGGTCGCAAAGAACGCAACCAGGCGCTTGATGGTATGAATCTCCGCGGGGCTCATCTTCGCGCGCAGATCCACCAGGTCGGTTGAGAAGTCGACCTCTTCCACCGTCCACGTGTTCTTGATGCCATCGCGGAACATGTCGTAGTAGACCGGGTACTTCATGGGGCGCAGCGTCAGGCACATGCCGGGATCAAGGATGGATACAGGCGCGGCTACCGAGGATGCAGTTGTGACAGGTGTTGCAGACGTGGACATGTCGTTCTCCTGAAGAGGAATCAAGTTAGGTTCGTGAACAAACCGCAAGGGGTTGTGTGGAGGCGGCGAAGCGGAGAGTTCAGCACTCTCCGCTTCGCTGTTTTCCTCAGAGTTGCTGGGGCGAAAGACTACTGGCAGGCCTCGCAGCTTTCGGGGTTTTCCAGTGAGCAGGCAATGGCAGCAGATGCATCAATCGGCTGCTGCTCCGGCTCCGGCACGTTGACGTTCTGCAGCTGCTCCTGCGCAGTGGTAGGCAGGCTGGACGACATGGCGGCCTTCTGCACGGTGGTC
>JAMFTB010000087.1 GCA_026225595.1 Terriglobus sp.
ACTCTTGTCATCCTGAGCGAAGCGCAGCGAAGTCGAAGGACCTGTATTTCGCTGGTACGGCATGGATTTCAACTCCTGACCAACGGGAAGGCCACGCAAGGCAGTAAAGAGATGCGTGAGCACCCGCTCTCCGCGCAGGAGGCCCGTCCGGAAGGACAAGGTCTCTCGTAAGGGGAACCGCGCCGGTGTCGTGCGCGTACCCTCCTTTACAGCGGTGTGCGCCGCATTCCGTATAAAGGATGCATCGGCCGCAGCGTGCCTGCACCGGTGTGGAGGAATCCGTTCCAATGAATGCTCGAAAGATGGGTGCAGCCGCGCTGACGGCACTGGTACTTGCAGCTTCCGTTGAAGTACCGGTGTATGGACAAGCAGCACAGGCAAGCGGCACGGTGCAGGCCCCCCCTCAGACCCCGCGAGACCCCATGACGCCTGCCGCGCCGCAGCCCGTGCAGAACGACACCACCGGCACGCCCGGCCTGCCACAGGCCCCCGCGCCCGTGCTGACGACGCCGCTGTACATGCGTCCCACGGCCACGGACTGGGCCCGCTCGCCCAATCCCCTGCCCAACCCGCTGCGGCTGTATGCTCCGCGCAAATACAACACGGCGCGGCTGGCCAACACCGCGCGGCTGGGCGAGCTGATGCACGGCGGCAAGATTTACCTGAGCCTGTCAGACGCGATTGGACTGGCGCTGGAAAACAACTACGACATCGCCATTGCCCGCATCAACCTGGACATTGCGGACACGGACATTCTGCGCGCCAAGGCGGGCTCGTCGTTGCGCGGCGTCTCCACAGGACTGGTGACGAACACACTGGGCGGCAGCACATCCACCATTACGGGCGGCGGCGGACCCGGCGGCACCACCACCTCCAGCGGCGGCGGCGGCACCGGCGCCAACGGACTGGTGCTGAGCACTAACGGCAGCGGCCCCACGCCAGAGGCGATGGACCCCGTGCTAACCAGCACGCTGGAGTATGAGGCAACGACCACGCCGCAGAGCAACCTGCTGTTCAGCGGCGGCCTGCCCTCCACGTATACGAACACCGGCACGTTCAACTTTGGCTACCAGCAGGGATACTCCACCGGCACGCTGCTGAATGTTACCTACAACAATGCCCGCGTAAGCACCAACAATCCCTTCAACAGCTACAGCCCCAACATCACCACCAACTTTCGCGCACAGGCCACACAGCATCTGTTGCAGGGCTTTGGCCGCGGCATCAACATGCGCTTTGTGCTGCAGGCAAAGAACAACCGGCAGATCACCGACTCCGCATTTCGCCAGCAGCTGCTCTATACCATCAACCAGGTTGAGAACATCTACTGGGGGCTGGTGAGCGCATATGAGGACGCGCAGGACAAGCAAGAGGCGCTGGATCAATCCACGCAGCTGACGGCGGATAACCGCCGCCGCGTGACCATTGGCACGCTTGCCGATCTGGACGTGGTCAACTCTGACTCTGCCGCTGCGAGTGACAAGCAGGCGCTGGTTGCTGCGCAATCAAACCTTGAGTATCAGCAACTGGTGATGAAGCAGGCGATCGTGCGCAACCTGAACGATCCGCAGCTGGCGCATGCACCCATCGTTCCCACAGACCGCGTGGGCCTGGACCGCATACCGGAAGAAGACACACCCGTGGAAGATCTGGTCAGCGTTGTCTACGCCAACAATCCGCAGATTGAACAGGCAGTGCTGAACATGAAGAACAACCAGATCACCATCAAGGCAGAGCGCAATGGACTGCTGCCCACCGTGGATCTGTTTGCCTTCTACGGCGGCAGCGCGCTTGCCGGAGCGCAGAGCCCCACCGCGCTGAACTTTGCCACGGGACAGCCGTATCCACCGAACAGCTTTCCGCCGATCTCGTACGGCACGGCCTTTGGCAACATGTTCAACAACAGCGCGCCCGACAAGGGCTTTGGCCTGACCGTCACTATTCCACTGCGCAACCGCACCGCGCAGGCTGACCACTCGCGGTCTGAGATGGAACTGCAACAGTCGCAGATGAGGCTGGAGCAGCTGTACACGCAGATTCGCATTGGCGTGTTGAACGGCCAGTACGCTCTGCAGAACGACCGCGCGCAGGTGGCTGCAGCCGTTGCCGCGCGCAACTATGCCGAGCAGAGTCTGCATGCAGAGCAGCGCAAGTACGCGCTCGGCGCGTCGACACCTTCCAATGTGTTTCAGCAGAGCCGCAACCTGGCGCTGGCGCGCAACACGCTCATCAGCGCAACGGCCGCATATGCGCGTGACCGCGCTGCACTGCTGCAACTCTCAGCAAGCACGCTGGATCGCTACGGCATCAGCATGACCGCAGCCGTGAGCGGCAACCTGTCACAGAGCCCCGTTGTTCCCGGTGTCGTCGCGCCTGAGGTTCGACACCCGACGCCTCCTGGGCCCACAGGATCAACACCAGCTCCGGTTGGAGCAGCACCTGTGCAGTAGCTCGCTTTGTCCTGCCGGACGGGCCCGCTACGCGCGGGGCGGGTGCTCACGCACCTTTTTACTGGCTTCGCCGCGCATGCGACGATGGTGTGGAAGACGTTGCTTTGGAGGTTGCCTTGCGGAGAAGCTCAGTCAGCCGATGTTGTCGATGGTGTGTTATCGCATCGCGCCGCATACGTGTAGGAGTTAGCGCATGAGTACTGCATTTCTTGCAGGCGCGCTGGCGCTGGGTGCGGCCATTGGCGTGATCTCAGGGCTGGTGGGTCTGGGCGGCGGCGCCTTCCTTATCCCGGCGCTGATCTTCTTTTACGGCATGTCACAGAAGACGGCGCAGGGCACATCCATCGCCACGCTGCTGCTTCCCATCGGCGCGTTCGCCTTCTGGGAGTACTACAAGGCAGGCCACGTAAACGTGAAGCTGGCGCTGTTGATTGCGGTGGGCTTTGCCATTGGCGGATGGGTGGGCGGCCTGTGGGCGCAGCACCTGTCAGACACCGTGCTGCGGCGCGGATTTGCCGTGCTGCTGGTGCTGCTCGCGGCCAAGATGGCCTTCTTTACGAGATAAAAGCAGAACGCGGTGTACGCGGAGTTTGCCGCGGCGATCGCGGAGTTCTCAAGCAAAGAAAAGCCTGCAGCTGAGCTCAAAAAAAGAAGCCGCGGCGCTGACTTACCAAAGCGCGCCGCGGGCTTGTTGGCTCAAACTGCTGCCAAACTCTTTAGGGATTCAACGCTGCGTCCTTGCAGGCAACAGCGTTTACCGGGTTGCAGCGAGCCTCAACATTGCCGGGGAGTGTGACCACGAAGTGGCCCTCCCAGCGCGCGGGTTCATTCACCGGATAATCCGTGCTCAACATCTGCGCTCCGCTGGCCATCATGGCGTCGCGCGTGGCGGTATTATTCGCACGCGCTTCCTTGGTATCCGAGTCCGTGCGCGCGCGGATGAGGTAACCCTGCTTCACCAACTTTTCAATGTCCGCAGCGGGGCCTTCATTGCGTTCCAGGAAGGCTGCATCCGCGCGGCCCGGCTCGGAGTTGGTGAAGAGCACGCGGCCCTTCAGAGAAGGATGACCCTCCACGTAGATGGGACCAACGGGCCGCTGATCAAGAAGGAAGACGGCTGGCACATCGTCGCCGACAATACCTACACCGATGACGTGACGACATTCTATGAAGACAAGTTCGCCGTCATCTTCTCGACCAGCGCGGCATTCGGCGCCGGCGGCGTTGCCCATCTCGGACCGAAGCCGCTCGCCGAGTATCAGGGATCGCGCAACGGGCGCGGCTATCACTACACCGACGGCCACATGGTCGACATGTGGCAGTGGAAGGCCTCGCGCGGCGGACTGCTCGGG
>JAMFTB010000088.1 GCA_026225595.1 Terriglobus sp.
ACGCGATGTGGTGTTAGCTTTCCGTTGCGGGCTTTTGCTCTTCGCTGTAGAACATGGTGCCCAGCGTGATGGGTGCGCGGCCTTGTTGAATGCGGTACAGGTTGGTATCGCGCAGGGAGTAGGCGCAGCCGCAGTACTCCTGCTGGTAAAAGTTTTCACGCTTGCTGATTTCAATCATGCGATTAGCGCCGCCCGCCTTGCGCCAGTTGTACTCCCAGTAGGCCATGCCTTCGTATCGGCCCGCGGCGCGCACGCCGGAGTCTGTCACCTGGCGAAAATCCTTCCAGCGCGAGATGCCGAGCGAACTGCTGATGAGGTCGAAGCCATGCTCGTGCGCATACAGCGCCGTGCGCTCAAAACGCATATCAAAGCATGACGTGCAGCGGATGCCCTTCTCCGGCTCATGTTCCATGCCCTTCACTCGCTCGAACCAGTTCTCCATATCGTAGTCGGCGTCAATCACGGGGATGCCGTGCTTCTGTGCGAAACGGTTGTTCTCCTCTTTGCGCAGGTCGTACTCGCGACGGGGATGGATGTTCGGGTTGTAGAAGTAGATGGTGAAGTCGATCTGTGACCGTAGCATTGTCTCCATCACCTCGCCGGAGCAGGGCGCGCAGCACGAATGCAGCAGCAGACGTTCATGCCCTTCCGGCAGCGAGATTGTGGGGAGATCAGACATCGGATCAAGCGCTCCTAAAACAAGTTGTCAGTCAAGTTTATCAATAGGTGCGAGGGAATGCGTAAATCGTCGGGTGACATGGCCGCTGGTGGGCAGATAAAGTTCTCGCTGAAGTTACGACCCAGTTCTTTCAGCACTCAAAAGCGGAGTCATAAGATGAGCGAACACAATGAGTGGACACGTCGGGAATTTCTGGCGACGTCTGCAATGATGACCGCGGCAGTGGGCGGCGGTACGCAATCAGCGCTGGCCGCCATTGCAGGACAGGCGGCGACAGTGCAGGCGGCTGGCGCTTCTTCCATCGTGATGCCGACCGTTCCTGTGGATATGGGTTCGGTCTTTCCTGCCGGTGCTGTCTACTTTCGCAAATCGAACCCGCCGGCGGAGGACTGGGCGCGCGACCACGCCACCGCACACCAGTTGGGCATGAACACCTTTCGCCACTGGTTTATGTGGTCGGCACTGGAGGTTGCGCCGGGCAAGTGGGACTGGGCAGACTACGACCGGCAGATGGATCTGGCCGCGCAGAACGGCATCAAGGTCATCATCGCAACGATGGATACAGCCGCGCCGGAGTGGGCGTTTCGCAGGTATCCGCATGCGCGGTATCTGGCCTCAGACGGCAGCATCGCTTATTCGACCGTGTCCGGTTCCAGCGCTGTTGGTGGCTTTCCGGGGCTCTGCCTGGACAATGCGGATGTGAAGGCATTGGCCCAGAACTTTCACACCAAGCTGATCGAACACTATCGTGGCCATCCTGCGCTGCTGGGTTATGACCTGTGGAACGAAACCACGTATGACGGTGGCCGCTACGGCAAGATGAACTGCTTTTGCGAGGCCAGCAAAGCCAAGCTGCGGGAGTGGTTGAAGGCGAAGTATGGCTCGCTTGAGGGCGTCGCAAAGACGTGGCACAGGCCGAGCTTTGCGGAATGGGACGATGTTGAGCCACCGCGCGACTTCAGCGGCTATCCGGAGAGCCTGGACTTTCTGCAGCATCGCATCGACAAGGCTTATGAACTGTTTGACTGGCGCATCGCCATGTATCGCAAACTTGACCCGAAGCATCTGGTCACCGCGCACGGCACGGCCACAGCAATTGAAGATTATCCGCAGACAAGCCATCACGAATGGATGGCTGCGAAGCGTGTGGACGTGTACGGGCTTACGTGGGTGCAATCGCGTCACGGTGCGGAGCCTTGGCGTCAGTGGCAAAGTTTTGACCTAGTGCGTTCGGGCTCGCGCGGCAAACCGTTCTGGCATGCTGAGGCGCAGGCCGGTCCACTGTGGATGCAGCCGCAGCTGCAGGGCCAACCACGTGAGAATGGACGCGTTACAGAGCCTGAAGATGTGCGCATCTGGAACATGATCAGTTTTGCGGGTGGCGCACGGGGTCTGCTGTATCCGCGCTATCGTCCGCTGCTGGATGGATCGTTGGCCGGCGCCTTTGGACCCATGGGCATGGATGGCTCCGTAACGCCGCGCGCGGAGATGGCAGGCAAGACGTTTACGTGGGCCAACGCGCATCCTGAGATATGGAAATCACGGCCTGTGCGTGGTGATGTTGCGCTTCTCTTCGTGCCTGAGGCGGAGTTGTTCACGTACATGCAGCAGCAATCGACGGACTACTATGCGACGTCAATGCGCGGTGCGTACCAGGCGTTCTTTGACCAGAACATACAGCCGGACTTCATCGTCATCGACGACATCAGCGAATACAAGCTGGTCTACCTGGCTTACCCAGTGATGATGCATCCGGAGACGGTTGAGAAGCTGAAGGCCTATGTGCGCGGTGGTGGCACGTTTATCTGCGAAGGTCTGCCTGCATATTTTGGCGAGCACGGACGCGTTGGTACCGTGCAGCCAAATTATGGGCTGGATGAACTCTTCGGCGCGCGCGAGAGCTCAATCGAATTTCTTGCAGACATCCACGAAGATCTGAAGATGGAAGTGGATGGCAATGCGATCTTTGGGCGCTACTTCTTCCAGACCTATGAGCCCAAGGGTAGCGGAAGGGCAGTGGGCCACTATCCTGACGGCTCTGTTGCTGCTGTTGCAAACAAGACAGGCAAAGGGCAGACGATGCTGATGGGATCATTTCCGGGCAGCGGCTATAGCAAGCATCATGCAGCGGAGACACGCACGCTGTTTGCAGGCTTTCTCAAGTCGGCTGGCATCACTCCACGCGTTACGGTCACAGACAGCCAAGTGCAGGCGCGCGTCCACATGGGCGATGGCGGCACCAATCTTTGGGTCGTGAACCCCACGCGCACAGCGCGCAACGTAACCGTAACCCTGCAGCCGGAGATTGGCCGCTTCACCGCGGGCGAGGACAAATGGGGCAGTCTGCAGGTAGCGGTGACCGGCCAGCAGGTGAGCGTGAATGTACCCGCGCGGGATGCAGCGGTGATCGCACTTCGATAAGTCGAGCGCGGCAGAGTGGCAGCAGATGCCTTCCTCGGTATCCACTAGAATCCCCGCATCAAAATTCGTACTTGTTAGCTTCAGTAAGTGACACGGTAGGCTGTTCTTTCGTGGAGTTGCTTTACCATTGCAGCACGGTGACGCCGTAAGTGCGCGCGGTCCCGCTGGGGTTGTTCGGCTTTTTTGTATGACTCGTCTCATCAGGAGTTGATATCGATGTTGCGCCGCCAGTTTGTGAAACGTGCCTCTGCTGCAGCGCTCTCCCTTGCCGCTACGCGGCAGGGTTTTTCTATGGAGAAAGCGCCGCGTATCGCTTACGGAGGCATCGGGATTGAGTGCAGCACCTACGGTCATATCCGAACGCGGTATGACGAGTTCACAATCACGCGTGGCAATGATTTGGGAGCGATGCCTCGCTTCGCTGTTCTGAAGGAGCGTTATCCTGACGTTCCATTTCTTGGCACCATTGTTGCGACGGCGGTTCCCGGTGGACCAATTACCGCTGAGGCATACGCAAAAATCAAGGGTGAGTTTCTGGATCGGGTGAAGGCGCTGTTGCCGCTGGATGGCTTGTACCTGCCGATGCATGGCGCCATGTCCGTGGATGGGCTGGATGATGCGGAGGGTGATTGGTATGCAGCTGCACGTGCAGTCGTCGGACCCACGTGCCTAATGTCTGCGAGCTATGATCTGCACGGAAATATCAGCAAAAAGATTATCGATAACCTGGATATGTTGTCGGCTTATCGTACGGCGCCTCACGTGGACCAGAAAGAGACGATGTTTCGCGCGTGCGACATGCTGGTGAAGTGCCTGAAGGAAAATATCCGCCCAACGCTTGAGTGGGCAACTGTGCCGGTGCTTATGCCGGGTGAGCGCAGTTCGACAAGTTGGCAGCCGGCAAAGCGCCTTTGGGCCCAACTGCCTGAGCTGAACAAGACGCCCGGTGTGCTTGATGTTTCGCTGCTGGTTGGTTACGTGTGGGCCGATCAGCCTCGCAGCGCCGCTTCGGTTGTGGTCACTGGAACGAATCCTGCGAACGAGGAGAAGGTAGCAAAGAACCTGGCGCAGCAGTACTGGGATGCGCGTCGTGAGTTTGCCTTTGGCGATCCGGTTTGTCCGCTTGATGAGTGCATTGCGAAGGCGATGAAGTCGGATGTGCATCCGCTTGTGCTGGCTGACTCCGGTGACAACCCGACCGGCGGCGGCAACAGCGACCAGGCCACCGTGCTTGAGGCCCTGCTGAAAGCGAATGCGCAGGGAGTTGCGTTTGGTGGCATCACGGATCGCCCTGCTGTAGAGGCTTGTTACAACGCGGGTGTCGGAAAAACGATTCCGCTTTCCATTGGCGCTACGCTTGACCCCTACGCGAGCAAGCCGGTTAAGGTACAGGCAACGGTCGAGGCTCTGCTCGACATCAACGATGCTGCCAGGCGCGAGGCTGCTGTGCAGATCCAGGGTGTCACGCTGATTCTGAGCGCGTATCGCCGGCCTTATCACGAGATTGTGGACTTCACGAAGCTTGGTGTCGATCCGCACGCGGCAAAGATCGTTGTTGTAAAGTCCGGCTATCTTGAGCCGCAGATTAAGCAGCTTGCGAAGGCTAATTTGATGGCGCTTACGAACGGCGCCATTAATCAGGACATTTTGAATTTGCCCAAAAACAAGTATCGTCCGCCGACTTTTCCGTTCGTGGATGATCTGACCTACACGCCCAAAGTGTACGTATCGGCGCGCAGCCGTCGCGCATAAGCTGCGCATACGGAGATTGAAGTGAACATTGGCCTGATCGGATACGGCTTCATGGGTGGCGCGCATGCCGCTGCCATCCAGAGCCTTCCTGGTGCCACGCTGTATGCGCTTGCCTGCCGCACACGCCCCACGGCAGATAGCCCAAGGCGCGGCAATCTCGATCTGAAGACGATGCCTTTGCCGGAGTCGGTGAAGTGGACGCCGGAGTGGCAGCAGATCGTAGCTGACCCTGCGGTGGATGCGGTCGATATCTGTCTGCCGACGAATCTGCACAGAGACGTTGTGTTGGCTGCGCTGGCGCATGGCAAGCACGTGCTCTGCGAGAAGCCGATGGGGATGAACCCGGCGGAGTGCGACGAACTGATGGATGCTGCTGCGCGAGCAGGCAAGACGTTCATGGTCGCGCAAGTGCTGCGGTTCATGTATCCGTACACCTTTGCGCTCGACTTCGTTCGCAAGGTTGGTGCGGAGAATATCACCGCGTGTTCGTTGCAACGCAGCACAGGCTATCCGCAGTGGAGTGACTGGCTGGCAAAGACGGAGCGCAGCGGCGGCGCGATTCTTGACCTGCTGAGCCATGATCTTGACCAGGCGCTGTTGTGGTTTGGCCAGCCTGACGCTGTGTCGGCGGTGAGCATTGGAGATATTGATACGGCAGAAGTCACGCTGCGTTATGACGATCGTGTCGTCATCGTGAGGGGTGGCTGGCTTGTGTCGGACACGCGGTTTTCGTGCAGCTTCCATATTGCGAGCGCGGATTGTTCGCTTGCCTACGATGGCAAGCAACTGACGCTTACGGAGAATGGTATGGCTCAGGCTATTGCGATCCCCGAGCATGATCCATATGCGGATGAGATTGCATACTTCGTCGCGTGCGTGAAGACAGGAGCAGCGCCTGATCGTTGCCCGCCTGAGGACTCCGCGCGTGTTGTGCGGCTTGTGGAAGCAGTGAAGCGCTCCCGTGAGGAGCAGGGAAGAGAGACCGTATGGCAGTAGCTCCCATGCAGCTGGGCCTTGTGTTCTGGGCTGAGAAGGACCCTGCGACGCACCTGGCAGAGTTGAAGGAGTTTGGCCTTGGTGTGGGTCAACTTGGTGTACCACCCGCGATGGATACTGCGGCTGCGCTTGCGGGATGGAAGACGACGCTTGCGAAAAGCGATGTATCTTTCTCCGGTGCTGTTGTGGCATACCAGGGTGAGGATTACGCGGACATCGAGCGCGTGCACCAGACAGTTGGCTTTACGGCTCCGGGATATGCTACGGAGCGCATTGCCCGCACGCGCGAAGTATCGGACTTTGCCGCGGCGCTTGGACTGAAGTCGCTCTCATGCCATATCGGCTTTGTGCCGGAGGACGCTTCGGCACCGCTTTACCGGGAGTTACTGGGCATTGCTCGTGAGCTGTGCGATGTGTGTGCGGCGAATGGGCAGGACTTTGTGCTGGAGACCGGGCAGGAGAGTGCGACGACGCTGCTGCAGTTTCTTGCAGATGTTGCGCGGCCCAACATCCGTGTGAACTTCGATCCTGCCAACATGGTGATGTACGGATCGGGCAATCCGCTGGAAGCGCTGGCTCTGCTGAAGCATCAGGTGCTGTCTGTGCATTGCAAGGATGGTGTATCGCCTAGAGCTTCAGGGCAGCTCGGCAGGGAAGTTGCGCTTGGCGATGGCGAGGTCGACTTTCCCGGCTTCCTGAAACTGCTTAAGCAGATGAACTATAAGGGTGCGCTGATCATTGAGCGTGAGGAGCCGGATGCATCACAGCGGGCAGTGGATGTTCGTCTCGCAGTGGAGCGGCTGACCGCCTGGAAAGCGTCTCTGTAAGTTACAGCCGACTTTGCGGTCCGGTGTGGGTGAGATCGGGCGCCTCCACTTCTTTCGTAAACTTCATCTTGAGAATTACATCAGCTCGAAGGCGTAGAGGGTGTCGCCGGAAGCGGCAAGGACGTACTGGTGGCCGTCCAGCAGAAAGGTTTGCGGGGCGTTGCTTATGTTGCCTATGCGTGTGCTCCAGAGGGACTTGCCGTCGGCTGCGTCGAATGCCACCAGGTTGCCTGCACCGTCTCCGCCAAAGACCAGGCCACCTGCGGTTGCGAGCAAGCCGCCGCCGCCGAACGTGCCGGTGTAGAGCGGGTGGCGCCAGCGAGGCTTGCCGGTCTTGTAGTCGATGCCAAGGAGGTAGCTGCCCTTGGTGCCGATCGAAACCTCTTCCTTGCCGCCCAGTCCCATGGAACCACGCGGATCCGGGTCGAGAAGAAAGGCCATCGAGTATGTGTCGGAGTCGTACTGGTAGAGAAGACCTGTCTGCGGAGAGTATGCGGGCGGTTGCCCGTTGATGGTGCCACCTGAACTGGGTGAGATGAGTGTGCCGCCTGTGGAGGCGTCCTTCGCGGGATTTACTTTGGGCGCGCCCAGTGGCGTTTCACCTTCCGCCCAGTTCGTGGTTTCACCGTATCGGGTGGTGAGAAGATGCTCGCCCGTGGCGCGGTCCAGCACAAAGAAGTAGCCGTTGCGTGCGGCCTGTATAACGAGCTTGCGCGGCTTGCCCTTGAAGATGCCGTCCACCAGCACGGGCACCTGTGCCGAGTCGTAATCGTGCGTGTCGTGCGGAGAGGTGGAGTAGGCCCACTTCATCTTGCCGGTGTCGACGTCGAGCGCCACAAGTGAGCAGGTGTAGAGGTTGTCGCCGTCGCCGCGCTGGCCGCTGGTCCACGAAGGCGTGGGATTGCCGGTACCGAACAGGTAGAGGTTCGTCTCAGGGTCGTAGGCTCCTGCGACCCATGTGCCGCCGCCACCGTGACGCGATGCGTCGAGATCCTTCCAGGTATCCAGGCCGGGATCGCCTTGTTTCTGTGGCGTTACGTACCAGATCCATTGGAGGTCGCCGGTCTCAGGATCGAATGACTTGAGAAAACTTGGCGAGTCGATGTCGTTGCCGACGCCGGCGATGACATGGTTCCTGACGATAACGGGCGCGGGTGTGGCGAAGTAGCCGCCTTCGACCTTGGCAATCTGGCGATGCCAGCGCTCCTTGCCGGTCTTCGCGTCGAGTGAGACGAGGTAATCGTCGGGCGTTTCAAAGAAGAGATAGTCGCGATAGAGGCCAACGCCGCGGTTGGCAATGTGGGTGCCGCCGCGCGTCTTCCAGAAATAGTGCCAGAGCACTTCGCCGTTGCGAGCGTCCATTGCCCACACGTTGTCGGGCATCGTGGCGTAGAGGATGCCATTGCTCTCAAGCAGCGTGCCCTTGATGGCGCCGCCACCGGCACCACCGCCAGTGGGGCCCTCGCCGCCGACAATGAGCGGCGAGCGTATGCGGGTGTAGCCGGTAAGTGCGGCAGGTGTGTCGCCGGTGCTCATCTTTGCCATCCAGGCGAGCGAAAGGTGCTTGACCGTGGTGCGATTGACCGCGGTGAGCGCGCTGTAGCGCCTGGCGGTGTAGTCGCCGTTATAGGTCAGCCAGGAGTCTTTGAGTGGCTTCAGAATGTCTGCATTGCTGACGCCTTGCGCCAGTGCGAGTGGCGCAAGGAGCAGTGCTGTGGCCAGGGAGAGAATGCGTCGCGCGATCACTTGAGTGTCACCAGATAAGCGGTTACGTCGTGAATGTCTTTGTCCGTGTAGGCGGGCAGCAGGTTATGGTGACCATCCAGCGGGTCATGCACTTCAACCCTTGGCACGGCACCGTCCCTGCGAACGCTGACAAGCGAGCCGTCTGCCACCTTGAGGGTCACGATGAAGTCGTCGATATGGATGAGTGTTCCTTCCAGCACCGGCTTGCCCGTCGCCATGATCCTGACAGTGATGGGCGGAAGCGGCACACCGAAGCGATTGCCTTTGACCCAGGCAGCCTGCACCGTCTTTGGGTTGGGGACCTTGGTGGCGTAGCCCTTCAGATCGTTGTCGGCGGAATGGCAGCTTGTGCAGTGGGCGGTGAAGTATCGTTTGCCGCTGGGTGCGTCGCCTACAAGAATGCTGGGTGAGCGCGTGGATTCACCGGGTGGACGGCCCTGGCTGCCAATGAGTGCGATGAGGCTTCGCACATAGGCGGCTACAGCGTTCGCGTCGCTGGAGCTCATGTCGAACTGGTGATTTGGCAGATCGGGATTTTTTCCGAGGATGATCGGGACGAGGTTTTCGCCGGTATGGTCTGTCAGGGCATCTTGCGAACGGAGGATGCTGTGTCCCATGCCGTCGACGCCGCGCATGTCAGCCGCGTGGCAGGAGGCGCAGGTCTTGTCATAGACCTGCGCGCCCTTGGCGAGAACCCTGGGGTCGTCCTTGGGCCGGAGCGGGGCCTGGTTAAAGGTGGAGGTCTCTATGTGCTGTGCAACGCTGTTCGGCGTCAGTGCGGCAGAGAGAGCCAGAAAGGCCAATGTGGCAACGGTAAAGTGGAGGCTACTTTGGGTCGATCGAAGCATAAAAGAGAC
>JAMFTB010000003.1 GCA_026225595.1 Terriglobus sp.
CGCGGACATGATCTTCCGCTGCGACTTCACACCCAAGTTCACCTACGTCTCGCCGTCCTCGCGTCGTTTGCTGGGCAAAGCGCCGGAAGAGTTTGTTGGCCTGCATCCCTCGTCGGCAGTCTTCGCGGAGGATCTCGTCATCATCCGCAAGCACATTGAAGAGCTCAGCAAGCCTGACTCTGAGTCCTCCAACGTGGCCGTCCGCTTCTTTCATGCGAACGGCTCGCTGGTGTGGATGGAAGTCAGCGCGCGCATGATCGAAGATCCCGACACTCGCCAGCCGAAAGAGATGATCCTTGTCGCACGCGACATTACCGAGCGTAAGAAGCTGGAGGATCAGCTGCTGGCCATGGCAATGACGGACGGCCTCACCGGCCTCTCCAATCGCCGTGCCTTCGATGCCGAGCTGGAACGCCAGTGGATGCGCGTTCTGGAAGAGAGCACGCAGGTTTCGCTGGTGCTGCTTGACATTGACCACTTCAAGAAGTTCAACGACGAGTATGGCCACCTTGCCGGTGACGACTGTCTGCGTGTGGTTGGCGCTGCCGTTCGGTCGGCCGTGCGTAGCGCCGATATTGTTGCGCGCTACGGCGGCGAAGAGCTCGCCCTCATCCTGCCCGCGACCGATCCTGCGGAAGCACTCGTCGTCGCGGAAGCGGTGCGAAGCGCCATCGAGAAATTGAATATCCCGCATGTCGGCAATCCCGAGGGAGGCGGTAAGGTCACCGCAAGCCTCGGCATCGCTACCGCCCTTGCACGTGCAGGCGGAGCCATCCGCATGCCGGAGTCGCTCGTCCTCTCTGCAGACAAGGCACTCTACATGGCCAAGGCCGAAGGTCGGAACTGCATCCGCAAGGTAATGATGATGGCTGCGTCCAATAAGACCAGCGGAAGTTTTCCGGTCGCGGGATCGTAGAGATTTCTCGTTCGCGGAGACTTTAGACAAGCCCGGCGTAGTGCAGTGGCCGTATGCCGCGGCTCCTCCAAAAGTAGGCCAGGATAATCACGCTGGCCACGGCCGCATACGCGCACCAGACGGATGTAAACGCATAACGCTTCACCGCCATCACCACCAGCAGGATGACAATGTTCGCTGTCCCAAACGCGATCA
The DNA here is from genome assembly GCA_026225595.1 of Terriglobus sp. Taxonomy (GTDB): domain Bacteria; phylum Acidobacteriota; class Terriglobia; order Terriglobales; family Acidobacteriaceae; genus Terriglobus. The sequence goes on from JAMFTB010000003.1 coordinate 1,112, forward strand.
TCGGTTTGCTTTCGGAAGCGAACAACGATCCGCATGTCGCGATGATGTAGAGGATGGCAATCGACGTGTAGTTCGTTGCCGGATTGGTATACACAATGCTGTTTTGCAGCGCGTACACCTGCGTGGGGAAGGTCGCCAGTGCCCAAAGCGTGTAGAACGTCAGTGCGAAACCCAGAATCACAAATGGCAGCATGATTCGTCTTCGCTTTGCCGTGCGTTCGAAGAGCATCACGCTAAGAGGAATGAGCGCCGGCAGCAGCCCCTGCGCATACAGCATGAAGGCAGCGCCGGCATTGTGCACCACTGCGGGCGAAAGCATCCCGTCAAGCCCCAGCCATACAAAGCCCTCAGTGAACTGATGAATCGCAAACAGGGTGGGCAGCGATGCAAACATCAGCTCGCGCCGGTGCTTTACCTGCATCAGTGTCGCGACGCCAAGGCCACCAAGCACACCACTCCCAACAAAATTCGCCGTTGCAGAAAAGCACATAAGGTTTGGGCACCATCATACGATGCGCCCTTCCATCAGCCAGCAAAAACCTGACGTCAGCCGCGAGTGTTCAAAAGGTTGTGAAGAATGGTCTCCGCAAGGGCTCTTACAAAATCCCATTGCTGAAAGGTCTTTGGCAGCTGCGACGTAGAGTGGACGGCAGCATTGATTGCTGAAATTGCGACCCACGTCAGAATCGGATTGAGCCCGGGGATCGAAGCGGCGCCCTTCGCTTGAATGCTGCGAGTGGCGCTCTGTGCGGAACCAAGAAGTCCAAGGCGTTCAAGATTCTGGTAGACCACGCCACGTACCTGCGCATCGTCGCGATGGACGGACATGAGCGCATCAACCAGATTGCTCACCAGGATATCGTTCTTCTGACGCTTGCGGGATGCGTCTTCAAATATCCGGCCAAAGAGTTCTGCGTCCCGCTGCATGTACATCAGTGAAAGGTCGGCCAGCACTGCGTCCTTGTTTGGATAGTACTTGTACAGTGTGCCAATGCTGATGCCCGTCTTCTTCGCAATGTGATTCGTGGACACTTCGCCAAATGGCTTTCTGTTCAAAAGGTGAGCAGTGGCCTGCAAAATGTCTTCTCTCGTCTGCCGTGAGCGGGCCTGTTGTGGCTTCATTCGCGGTTGAATCGTCTTCTTCATGCTTCCTCCGAGGCCTATTCAAAAGCGAGCAGAAAAGGCGAGTGAATACTCGCTATTCTTCTTAGAATTGAAGCATGAATAACGCGAAAGTCCATGGAGAAACTGGAGCGGCCTGCGATGTATTGATTCAGGGCGCAGGCATCGGCGGCCTGACATTGGGAATCGCGCTGCAGCAGCGTGGCTACAAGGTCAGGCTGGTTGAGCGAGTCCATGAGCTGAGCGAGGTGGGCGCTGGCATTTGGATGGCACCGAATGCCATGCAGGTGTTTGACCGGCTCGGCTTTGCGGAGAAAGTTATCCAGGCCGGATGGGCTATAAACCTGCTTCGCCTACGGGACTCGAAATCCGGAGACATCCAGACCACAAACATGTCTGCGATTGCAAAGCAGTATGGCTTTGAGACGATTGCTCTTCATCGCGGCGTGCTGCAGCGGCTGCTGTATGAACAGCTTCCGGCGGACTCTGTACGGTTCGATTGTGAGATTGCTTCTATCGAACAAACCGGCGATCAGGTTTTCATCAAACTGTCTGATGGTTCCTCCTGCTCAGCCGCAATCGTTGTTGGCGCGGATGGAATCAATTCACAGGTGCGCCGGTTGATTGGTCTAAGTGACGAGAAGCGATATTCCGGCACCTCTTCCTATCGAGCCATCGCTCGTGGTGCGCGCATTCTTCCACCGGAGGCAGAGCATGATGCCTATGAGATATGGGCGAAGGGATGTCGCGTCGGATTCTCAAGGATCAATGCTGAGGACTTCTACTGGTACATGACTTTCGGCGCGGCCGTAGGAGAACCAGTCTCAGCAGGCGAGAGAAGAGTTCATGCGGAGACATTGTTTCGCACCCAGTTTCCGCAGTGGCTTGAGTTGTTGCACAAGACCCAGCCGCAAGACATCCTGAGGAGCGATATCCACGACCTGAAGCCACTCGCCCAATGGTCTGCGGGGCGTATTGGATTGATCGGTGACGCGGCGCACGCGGCGACGCCGAACCTGGGGCAGGGCGGAGCGATGGCAGTAGAAGATGCGCTGGCGTTGGCGGATTCGATGGAACTATGTGGCCTCAGCGAGGCAACCTGGAAACGCTTTGAACCGCTTCGGCGCAAGAAGGTGGAGTGGACGGTGTCCACGTCGTGGTCGTTTGGAAAGATCTGTCATGTTGGCAATCCGCTCTTTCGCTTTCTACGAAATGCCGCTTTGAAAAACACACCGGCGAGCGTAACGAAAAAACAGATTCAGCGAATGTACAGTCTCGACTCGAGTTCGGATCGATCCTGATAAATCACCTCATGTCCGCGATCAACGGTGTGCAAGCTTGATGAGTTGCATGAGTTCGCGCTCCAGTTCTTTCGCGATGTTCGACTCACTCGCATTCGGTCCCAGAGGCACAGTCATAGTGATGGCACTTCCACCCAGCGGGCGCGGTGTCACGCGAATATAAGCGCCGCCGTGCTTGCCGTTCGGCATCTCTCGAAGGTAGTCAACAGCGCCTGCAGACGGATGCACAAAGAGTTCCATGTCGAACGTCTGACCGGCCTTCGTGACTTTGTATTTCTCATCCGACACATGCTCAATGGAGTCTGCAAAAACAGGCGCCCACTTCGGAATGTTTCCGGCTTGCGCGAGAAAGTTATAGAGGTCAATCGGCTCAGAATCGGATTCAATCGCTCGGGTTACGGTTTGGGCAGTCATACGTTTTTAGATGCGAATCTTTTGTGCGATGTGTCGATGCCTCTGAGGATGAGATCGATGCCCGCGAGAAAATCTCTTCTGTCATCATGTGTGCGCATCGGTACGGAAAGGCTACGCACGAACGGGTACTCCTTCGGATCGAGTTGCAACCACTCGGCCGATACCGCTTCCAAAAAGTCGGATCGATCGAGGCCATGCGCTCGGCCGTATTGCCCATTGGCCGCATTCCGGCCACCCACGCCGAGGATGTAGTTCAGCAGCGTGGACACGGTGATCCAGTGTTGCTTCTTTGGCACGCCAAGAGCTTGGATCTGCCGGCCAATGGGTTCCACAATGCGCACCATTGGCGAATGCCCGCGGGCTCCTGTCAGTGCCGATCCAACCCACGGATGCTCGTCCATGGCGTCAAACATGGCCAGCGCCAGCAGGCGAATGGACGCCTGCGGAGTTGCGTTGGGCTTAATGGGCGCCGCGTTCATAGTGCGTGCGACGATGCCGTCGCATGCGGCGGTCAGAAGATCACCCTTATCGGTAATGTGCCAGTAAATCGCTCCAGGGCCGGTGGATAGCTGTTCTGACAGGGCACGGAATGTGAGGCCATTCTCTCCGCTGGTGTCCAAAAGCTCAATTGCTGCTGCAATGATCTGCTCCCGCGAAAGGGATTCCTCCCGTCGTTGGCCGCTGCTGGTTTTCTTGCCGCGTGCTTTTTGAGTCATGCCCTATCTTGACACAAATGGAACTGCATTCCACAATTATGGAATGCAGTTCCATATGCGCTGGCCAATTAGCGGGTACCTGGGGCTGCGAAGGAATCACTATGAATTCTGAAGTCACGATTATCGGCGGTGGGCTTGGCGGGCTGATGCTCGCCCGCGTCCTTCACGTCCACGGTATTGCCGCGACGGTTTACGAAGCTGAGGCTTCGCCCGATGCACGTAGTCAGGGCGGCCTGCTCGATATTCACGAATACAACGGGCAGCTTGCGCTGAAGGCAGCGGGTCTCTACGACGAATTCCGCGCGCTCATCCAGGCTGAGGCGGAGTCGCAGTACGTGCTCGACAAGGACGCGAACGTCCTGCTCTATCAGGCAGACAAGGGCAATGGAGGTCGCCCTGAGGTGCCACGCGGAGAGCTGCGCCGCATCCTGCTGGAGTCACTGCCTGCTGGTACGGTCCGCTGGGGGCATAAGACTACGGAGGTGTCTTCGCTGAGCGATGGAAGACACATGGTGACCTTCGCGAATGGAGCGAATGAATCTACCGTTACGACCAATCTGCTTGTGGGTGCGGACGGAGCGTGGTCCAAGGTTCGTCCGCTGCTCACAGACGAAAAGCCGGCCTATGCAGGCACCTCGTTCATCGAAACTTTTCTGTACGACAGCGAGACGCGCCACAAGGCAAGCGCGGATGCGGTTGGCTTCGGCACCATGATGGCGCTTGCTCCCGGCAAAGGCATCATGGCCCACCGCGAAGGCTGTGACACGCTGCACGCCTACGTGGCGCTCAACAAGCCTGAGGAGTGGCTTGCCGGCATCGACTTCTCAGACCGCGCTTCTACGCTGGCGCGCGTCGCTGCAGAGTTCGATGGATGGGCTCCGCAGCTGACGGCGCTGCTCACCGCTACGGAGACGGACCCTCTGCTTCGCCCGATTTATTCGCTGCCCATTGAGCAGACATGGGCACGCGTACCTGGGGTGACATTGATCGGCGATGCGGCGCACCTGATGTCGCCCTTCGCGGGTGAAGGAGCCAACCTTGCACTGTACGACGGCGCGGAGCTGGCGAAGGCCATCGCCGCGCACCCTGGGGACATGGAAGCCGCGCTTACCGCGTATGAGCAGGAGATGTTTCCCCGCAGTGCATCCGCGGCGGCTGAAGCGGACCGGAACATGAAGCTTTTCTTCAACGACAAAGCCCCGCAGAGCGTGGTCGATTTGTTTACCAGCTACCAGCCCGTCCAGTAATCGCCTGCTGCTTTACCGTCAGTTGGCGAGAGGCGCGTTGATCGATGCTGAATGCAAATCCGCAACGGAAAGCCGCGACGCTCCGACAAGTGGGCCGAAGCACGCAATATATCCCCTTACATTCACGCCTATGAAAGCTTTCGATCAATCAATGTCATGTAGTCCTTGGGGGACGATCCAAGAATTCGCTTGAACAAAGCAGTGAATGAGGCTGGATTCTCATATCCCATTTCGAGGGCTGTTTCAGTGACCGAAGCACCCGCGGAAAGTCGTGGCAGTGCGGAGAGGATGCAAGCCTGCTGTCTCCATGCGACAAAACTCAATCCCGTTTCGTTGCGAAACAGGCGCGTGAAGGTGCGGCGGCTGGTATGCAAGGTGCTGGCCCACGCATCGATATCACTGGCTGCATCGGGCTTAGATAGAAACTTCCTGCAGAGTCGGGCCAGTACCTTGTCTTTCGGCAGCGGTAAGGAAAGCGGCAGCTCAGGAAGCATGTTGATTTCGTGTTGAATCAGTTGCATCAAGGCTTCAGAGCGCCCCCCGAGTTCATAGCGAACGGGAAGCGCCACGGCTTCCCGAGTGAGGGCTCTCATCAAGGGCGAGATTGCTACGACCTGGCACCTCTCCGGCATATTCGACAACGCGCTGGGCTCGAAGTAGAGGCTTCGCATTTCGACGATGCCTTGCATGCGAAGCTCGTGTCGAACGCCGGCGGGGATCCAGAAACCTCGCGTCGCCGGAATCGCCCATGCGCCCTGAGTGGTAGAGGCTGTTGCAATGCCGGACAGCGGACAGAACAGCTGGCTGCGTGCGTGGATGTGCGCACGAACATGATGGGACGCCGGATAAGTTCCGCCAAGGGCGAGAACGGGGCGAGACGCATCTTCAAAGTGCTTGTCGATGTCGAAGCTGAAACGATGGCCCATTTGCATAGAAAGTTGTCCCAGATGCGGTGGTGGGCCGCTCTGAGGAAATTATATGGTTCGAGAGGTAGCCGCACAGATAGAAGAAAGCAGGCGTCCCACGATGAACACCGTCCCAGAACATTCGACACAAACGTCCGCGTCGTATCGCGTTCTAGGGGCTGCAAGCCTCTGTCACCTGACGAACGACATGCTGCAGTCACTGTTTCTCGCCGCCTACCCCCTGCTCAAAGGGAACTTCCATCTTTCCTTCGGCCAAATCGGCGTGTTGACGCTCGTCTTTCAAATCACCGCGTCGCTGCTTCAGCCTCTGGTTGGGCTATACACCGATCGCAAGCCACTGCCGTATTCGCTGCCTTTCGGCATGATGATCTCCACCAGCGGGCTGCTCGCTTTGGCGTTTGCGCATAACTATGCCATGTTGCTGGTGGGTGGTGCGCTTCTCGGTGTCGGTTCCTCGATCTTCCATCCTGAGTCGTCACGCCTGGCACGGTTGGCCTCTGGCGGAGCCCATGGCATGGCGCAGTCCATCTTCCAGGTGGGCGGCAACTTTGGATCCTCTCTCGGGCCTCTGTTCGTGGCCTTCTTCGTGCTGCCCCGAGGACAGCAGAGTCTGGCGTGGTTCACATTGGTAGCGATGTTCGCCACGCTGGTCCTTGCTGGTCTTGGCCATTGGTACAAGAAGCATGGGCAGGCGATTCAGAACAGTCACGCCAGGATGACGACAACTGTCCTCAGCCGGAAACAGGTCGGCGGCGCTCTCGTTGTCCTGATTTTTCTGACGTTGTCAAAGTACTTCTACCTGGCAAGCATCACTAGCTACTATGTCTTCTACCTGATGCAGCACTTCCATTCCACGCAGCGCGACGCGCAGCTCTATCTTTTCTTCTTCCTTGCTGCTGTGGCTGCCGGCACCGTGATTGGTGGTCCGGTGGGCGATCGGATCGGACGCAAGAAAGTAATTTGGGGATCAATTCTTGGTGTTCTTCCGCTGACGCTGCTGCTGCCCTACGTCACTCTACCGCTGACGATTACGTTGAGCGTTGTCATCGGGTTAGTCATTGCTTCTGCCTTCTCAGCCATCCTTGTGTACGCACAGGAGTTGATGCCCGGTCGCGTGGGCATGGTTTCCGGACTGTTCTTCGGCTTTGCATTTGGCCTGGGCGGCCTGGGCGCCGCAGTGCTTGGTACGCTTGCCGACCACACCAGCATCGACTTCGTCTACAAAGTGTGTTCTTTCCTGCCCGCGCTTGGATTGCTCACCGGTTTCCTTCCGGAGACAAAAAAGCCAGGCCCCAGAGAACAGCCAGCATCCGGCACGTATGCGGAATCGATCGCATTTGCAGGCGGGGAGTAGATGCGCTCTGCGCATCGTGAAAGAACTTTGCGGCAAGAGCCCGAAACGAATGTTTTCAGCTGACGGTATCTGCGTATTGGATCAGTGACGATATATCGGGTTCTCGTCAGCAATACATCATAGATCACGAGTGCGTCTGTTGGTCGCTGCTTTGTGTCGGGGGATGAATTACTGGGGACGTTCACCGCGGGTGAAGCGTTCGTCCAGGGGCTTGCGATCTTCCCATCCGGCTTCGGCGGCGTGCCATTCGGTGATGTTTTTCTCACCCTGCAGCCAGCACAGCATCACCACCTCGTCGTCGAGCAGGTAGGGGAACTCCAGCAGACCGCTGGCAAGGTCGTAGACTTCGACGCCGATGGCAGAGATCTCCTCCAGCGTGTCCTTTGCCTGGGAGACGGCGGCGGTGTGCTCTGCCTTAATGCGGGCGACCTCCGGCAGGTCCACGCGGAGACCACCGGCCAGAAAGATTGCCTGCGACAGGCCGCTGAGCGCGTGTTCACGCGCGGTAGCCACGGCCGCGGCGGCCTGGGCGCGCTGCAGCAGAGCATCCAGCACGGGCAGCAGCGTGTGTGCCTCTGGCAGGGTAAATGTCCGCACTGTCGCCCTCCCTCTGTCTGCAAAAGTAGCCTGCAACTCCAATAGTCGCATCGTCAGCCGTCTCCCATTGGACGTAACCTGTCTCCGCGGGGTCGTATCTTTCTTGACACTACCGTCACACGGTTATCTACTTGGAGGTGCGATGCCGGACGGGTTGAGATCATTTCGAGAGCTGTGCGCCGAACACGGCATTGCCGTCACTCACCAGCGCCAGGTGTTGTACGAGACCATGCAAAGCATGTATGGGCACCCGTCGCCGGAAGAGGTTTTTGACGCCGTCAAGCGGCGTATCCCATCTATCTCGCTGGCAACGGTTTACAAGAACATCCACCTGTTTGTTGAGAGCGGCGTCTTCCGCGAGCTGAGCATCCACCACGGCACCCTGCGGGTTGAGATGAACAAGGTTCCGCACCATCACCTGGTGTGCAGCGTGTGCAAGCGCATCAGCGACCTGGCGGACGAGGAACTGCCGCTGCAGGCGCCTTCCATGCCCGGCGGCTTCCTGGTGGAACGCATCTCCGTGGATGTGATTGGCATTTGCCCCGACTGCCAACGCCGGCCAAATTAACTTCTGTTGAACTCCCGTGCCCATTCCCATTTCCACTCGTCCAAGCCGTTAGCGCCGCTTCGCCGTTTGTATTCAGGGGCGCTGGTACGCACACTCAGTTGGAGCCGTAACATCTACCGCATGCGCCGCGTCTGGACTCTCACTCTGCTTTCGACACTGCTGCTGCTCTCTGGCTGCAGCGGCTTCTTCTTCAAGCCGACGACCTCCGGCACAGGAACGGGGACGGGCACCAGCGCCAGCAACTACGTCTTTGTTGCCAACGCAGGCGCAAACTCAGTCGCGGGTCTGGGCATTTCCACCACGGGCGCTTTGGCTTCGCTTACTGGATCACCCATCACGTTCAGCACGGCGCCGCAGACGCTTGCGGTAAGCCGCAACAACCAGTTTCTGTGGGTGGGCACGGTCTCGCAGATTTTTGGCTACGCCATTGGCAGCGACGGCACGCTGACTGTGCTGAACAGCGGCAACGCCATTGCCAACGCCTTCTGTGTGGACATGCAGACCACGCCCGATGGCAAGTGGCTGATGGTGCTGGACGGTTCCGGCAATTCGGTGGACCTGTTTGCCATCAATACCGACGGCACGCTGAGCCCCGCCAGCGGCATTGGCTTTACCGCCAATGGTACGGTGGTGCCAAAGGCGCTGCGCATCTCGCCCACGGGTACGTATGTGGCCGCGGCCATGGGCACGGCGGGAGAGCTGATCTTCAGCTTTGACACCACCGCTGGCGCGTTTGTTCAGCTGTCGCAAACGCTGCCACCCAACCTGACCAGCGACAACGCCATTGCTATCGACAGCACGGGCAACTACCTGTACACGGTGCGCTCCGGCAGCGCCACTGGGTTGGTGGTGTTTTCGGTTGCCAGCAACGGCGTACTTACGCCCACAACGGCGAATGTGTATGGGACGGGCTCGCAGCCGTACTCCGTGGTGATTGATAACAGTGGCAAGTATGCGTACGTGGCCAATCGTGGCGACAGCACCATCTCCGGCTACAACATTGGCACCGGTGCCGCGTTGACGGCGATCAGTGGATCGCCATTCTCGTCCGGCGTTGCGGTCACCGCGCTGGGTGCGGACTCCACCGGCAACTGGCTGCTGGCGGCGGCGTATTCCGGTGCACCAGATCTGTCCCTGTACGGGTTTGACACCAGCAACCCGGGGCGCCTGTATGTGGTCAGTTCCACCAGCACGGGCACCAATGCAAGCGAGCTGGCGTTATCGCACTAGATGCCGCGCATGTGGATGCGTGTCGTTGCGATGCTATCCTCAACTCTGCGCCCATGCCTTTTTGGCCCACACATCTGCGGCGTTTCGGCCGTTTCATCGCGGCGCCCCTGCTGGTGCTGGCTCTGCTGACCCTTTCCGGTTGCAGCCGCTTGAAGCCGAAACCATTTACCCACTACGTCTACGTCACCGCCAAGGCCACGTTTCTGCGGGACCGCATCGCTGCCGTCTCCAACCGTACCGGCAACGTTGTGAACGGGCAGCGGCTTGAGATTCTGGAGCAGAACCGCCGCTTTTACCGCGTGAAGACAGACGCGGGCGAGATTGGCTGGATTGACGAACGCGCCGTTGCCACCGAAAAGGTGGAGGCGGAGTTTGCCGACCTGCACAAAGAACATCTGCGTGAGACCCCGGTAGCCACAGCCACCGTGCGTGACGATGTGTACATGCACTCGTTGCCGGGGCGCGATACCGACAAGCTGTACCGGCTGGACGAGGGCGGCAAGCTGAAGCTGCTGGAACGCGCCAGCACGGTAAAGCCGGTGACGCAGGGCGCGCCTGTTGCGACTAAGGACGCCAAAGGCCAGCCCATTCCGCCGGTTCCGCCTGCAATGGAAGACTGGTGGCTGGTGCGCGATGCCAACGACCACACCGGCTGGATGCTGAGCCGCATGCTGGACACGGACGCGCCTGAGTCCATTGCGCGGTACGCCGAGAATCAGCGCATTGTGGGCGCATACGTCATCAACACCGTGACGGACCCGACGATTGAAGGCGCCAGCCAGGAGGTGCCGCAGTATGTGGCCGTGCTGTCTCCGTTCAAGGCAGGCCTGCCATACGACTTCAACCAGCTGCGCGTCTTCTCCTGGAATCTGAAGATGCATCGCTATGAGACAGCGAACCGCGACAAGAACATCCTGGGCTACTTACCTGTGACGATTGGCACGGACCCGGGCAGACCAGCCACAGATCATTCGCCAGCCATTAATCCCGCACCCACCTACACCTATACTGTGCTGGCCGCAGGCGCGCCTGTTCCGCAGATTGATCCGGCAACCGGTCTGTCGCGGCCACGCAAGGATCAGCTGGTGACGAAGGTCTACCGGCTTGACGGCAACCTGACCCATCGCGTGCTGGCTGCTGGGACCACAGCACCCGCAGAGGCGCGGCTGGAGCCGGAAGTGAAGCAGGACAAGAAAGACAAGAACGGCAAGAAGCGCAAGTAAATCCCCTGCGTGTGTGAGCTTTCTGCGCAAAGCCAGCCACCCTGCATGGCAGAAGTGCGCGTCCTACTAGGGAACTATCGCGCTCAATGGTCGTCTACCACTACATGTCCCCCAGCCGTAGCATCGTGTTTGCGGCATTGCTCTGTCTGCCGGCGTGCGTGTGTTGCGCGCAGTCGATGGAGCAGCAGGGGCTGCCCCAGTCTCCGCAACCTGCCAGCACAGGGGACGCAACGCTGAGCGGTACGGTAGAAGATGGCGACGGTGGGTTGCTGCCCGGAGCCCGTGTTGAGGTGACCTGTGCAGGCAGCACCGAGGTTGAAATCTCAGACGGTGATGGTGAGTTTCATGTGTATGGCCTGCCTGCCGGAGGCTGCAATGTCCGCGTGTCAGACTCAGGCTACGCAGCCGAAGCCGTGCACGTGTCACTGGAAGTCGGCCAGCAGGAACAGATGCAGCCCATTGACCTGCGCCCCGTTGGCGACCACTCCACCATTACGGTGATTGCAACGCAGCATGAGATTGCCACGGAGCAGTTGCGGGAGGAGATGCATCAGCGCGTGTTTGGCATCATCCCCAACTTTTACGTGGTCTACCATCCCAATCCCGCGCCACTGTCCGCAGGGCAAAAGTTTCATCTGGCATGGCGATCGCTGCTTGACCCTGTCTCATTTCTTGGCACAGGCATCAGCGCGGGGATTGAGCAGGCCAACGGCAGCTTCTCCGGCTGGGGCAATGACTACAAAGGCTATGCGCAACGGTACGGCGCAAACTATGCAGACAACACCGTTGCCACAATGCTTGGAGGATTTATCTTTCCCACCATCTTCAAGCAGGACCCGCGCTACTACTACAAGGGCACAGGCACGTTCATGTCGCGTGCGGAACACGCCATTGCCAGCGTGGTGATTTGCCGTGGCGACAACGGCAAACGCGAGTTCAACTACAGCAACGTGCTGGGCAACTTTGGCGGTGCGGGCATCTCAAACATCTACTATCCAGCGTCGGATCGCCACGGTGTGGGCCTGACCATGGGCAACGCCGCCATTGGCACGGCGTTTGGAGCGTTTGGCGCGCTGATGCAGGAGTTTGTGGTGCCACACTTCACGCCAAACCGGCCGGGCAAGAAGGTCTCCGTAGCACCGCCAGCGCAGGCGGGCGGCTTCTGATCTAGACCAGACCCGCGCGCAGCAGATCATGCACATGCAGCACGCCCACCAGTTCGTCTTTGTCCAAAACAAACAGGCTGGTGATCGCATCCGCATTCATGCGTGCGAGTGCTGCGGTGGCAAGATCATCGGGCGCAACGGTGCGCGGCGAGCGGCTCATCACCTCGCTTACAGAACGGTCTTGAAAGCCAACTGCAAAGGCGCGGCGCAAATCGCCGTCGGTGACGATGCCTGTGAGTCTGCCTGCTGCGTCCACCACTCCCGTCATGCCAAAGCGGCCGCCCGTCATGCGCACAATCGCTTCGGCCAGTGTGGCTGTCTCCGGCACCGTGGGCACCTCCGCGCCGGTGTGCATCAGCGCGCGCACGCGCAGCAGCCGCGTGGCCAGCTGGCCGCCGGGATGCAGGCTGCGGAAGTCGTCTGATGAGAAACCAACGCGCGTGAGCAGAGCCACGGCAAGCGCGTCTCCAAGTGCAAGCTGCATGGTGGTGCTTGCGGTCGGCGCAAGCAGATCCGTGCAGGCCTCTTCGCAGTGCGGTAGCGGCAGCAGAATGTCTGCAGCGCGCGCCAGCGTGCTGTTGTGTACACCGGTGCTTGCGATGAGCGGCACGCGGAAGCGCCGTGTGTGCGCAACAATGTCGCCCAGCTCCGCGCTTTCACCGGACCACGACAGCGCCAGCACAGCGTCTTCTGCGCGAATCATGCCCAGGTCGCCATGGCTCGCGTCCGCGGGATGAACAAAGTGTGCGGGCTTACCCGTGGAGGCAAGCGTTGCGGCAATCTTGCGGGCAATGTGGCCGCTCTTGCCCACGCCGGTAACAATGACGCGGCCACGCGCCTGCGCAATCGCATCCACAGCCAGCACAAACCGCACACCCAGCTCGCCCTCAAAGGCATCGCGCAATGCTTCAAGGCCGCGAATCTCGCAGCTTACTGTGTCCATCGCGATTTGAGCTTCGTTCTTCACTCAGCAGTCCTGATTGGCGATGCAAGAAAAGGCAGAACGCAGCGAATCGCAAAGAAATTCGCTGCGATCGCGGCGGAAACGTGGCGTACGCTGCGTTCTGCCTTTGCTCATGAAAGAGCCTCGCGCGTAATTTTCTTTGCCAGAGCGTCAAAGGCCATTAGCTGTCGGATCAACTCCGGCATGCTGTGCAGCGGCATCATGTTGGGGCCATCGCTGGGTGCGTGGTCGGGGTCGGGGTGCGTCTCAATAAAAACACCCGCAACGCCTACAGCAACCGCAGCACGCGCCAGCACCGGCACAAACTCGCGCTGGCCGCCGCTGCTGCCGTTCATGCCGCCGGGCTGCTGCACGGAGTGGGTCGCGTCAAAGATCACGGGCGCGCCCGTCGCGGCAAGCACCGGTAGCGAACGCATATCCGTCACAAGCGTGTTGTAGCCAAAGGTGGTGCCACGCTCCGTCACCAGAACGCCGCCCGCTGCATCGCTCAGTTTGTTTACGACATGCACCATCTCCGGCGGCGAGAGGAACTGACCCTTCTTCACGTTGACGGTGCGGCCGGTTGCTGCAGCCGCCAGCAGCAGGTCCGTCTGGCGGCACAGGAATGCGGGAATCTGCAACACGTCCACGGCTTCTGCAACGGCGGCGCACTGCCAGCTCTCATGCACGTCAGTCAGCACGGGTAGGCCAAGGCTCTCGCGTATCTCCGCGAACACAGGCAGCGAAGCCTCAAGACCAATGCCGCGCTTGCCGCTGAGGCTGGTGCGGTTGGCCTTGTCAAAGCTGCTCTTGTAAACAAGGCCAATGCCTGCGGCGGCTGCGATCTCTTTCAGGGCCGCAGCGACTTCGAGCGCATGTGCACGGCTCTCCATCTGGCACGGCCCTGCGATGAGCGCGAGCGGCGCGGTGTTGGAGAAGGTGACGTTGCCGATTTGGACGGTGTTCTGCATCATCTCTATGTTAGCGTTTGAGCCAGCAGAATTTGGAGCAAAGCAAAAGCAGAACGCAGCGAACGCCACGTCTCCGCCGCGATCGCGGCGTTCTGCTTTTGCTTTATGAATACGGCTACGCGAAGTAGCTGCGGATGGCTTCCACCACGCGCAGCTGTTCGTCCTCGCGCAGCTCCGGGAAGATGGGCAGTGCGAGCACCTCGCGTGCGGCGCGTTCACTCTCAGGGAACTGGCCTTCGCGATAGCCCAGGTCCAGCAGCGCCTGCTGCATGTGCAGCGGCACAGGGTAGTAGACCTCGCTGCCAATGCCGTGCGCTGCAAGATGCGTGCGCAGGTCGTCGCGGCGCGGTGTGCGGATGACGTACTGGTGCCACACATGCGTGCCGCGCGGATCGGCCACCGGCAGCACGATGCCTCCGTCGTCCACGCTGCCAACCAGCTTTGCATCCAGAAACAGCTGCGCATAGCGCGCGGCCACGTGGCTGCGGTCGTCGTTCCACTGGTTGATGTAGCGCAGCTTTACCAGCAGCACGGCGGCCTGCACGGTATCCAAACGCGAGTTCCAACCCACCTCATCGTGGTAGTAGCGGCGGCGCATGCCATGCGCGCGCAGCGACTGTGCGTGCTCGGCTGCTGCGGCGTCGCGGAAGGTGGTAAGACCGGCATCGCCCCATGCGCTTAGGTTCTTCGTGGGATAAAACGAGAAAGCCGCGGCATCACCCAGCGCGCCTGCACCCACGCCGTTCCACGTCGCCCCAAAGGCCTGCGCAGCGTCCTCAATCAGCAACAGGTTGTGCTGCTGCGCCACGGGCGCCAGTGCATCCCAGTCTGCGCACTGGCCGTAGAGATGCACGGGCATGACGGCGCGGATGGTTGGATCCGCAGCTGCGGCCTCTTCAACAGCACCGGCAGAAAGGTTGAAGCTGGCCGGGTCAATGTCCGCCAGCACGGGCCGCGCGCCTGCTCGCAGGATGCTGCTGACCGTGGCAAAGAATGAGAACGGCGTGGTCACCACGGCGTCGCCTTCGCCAATGTTCAAAGCTGCCATGGCCAGCCACAGCGCGTCGGTCCCGCTGGCACAGCCCACGGCTTGCGTGGCTCCGGTGCGGGCGGCAATCTCGGCCTCAAGCTGACCCACCTCGCGGCCCAGGATGAAGCGGCCTGCGGCACAAACATCGGCGACGGCACGGGTAATTTCATCGCCCACGGCGGCGTATTGGCGGCTCAAATCCAGAACGGGGACGGGTGGCTGTTGGTCCGGTTGCATCCTCTCCATGTTAGGTCAAGTCAGGGCAACGGGCTGGAACGACCTGCGGACTGCGATTGGCCGGGTACGACTTCTGTGGGAGTTTCTGTGCTGCCGTGCGAAATTTTCTATGCGCCATCGCCAGCCGAGTGGCATATAGGCGAGACAAGTAGGCACTATGTTGCGTCTAATCAAATCAAGGCCGCCTACGCATCCCCCAGTTTGGGTATGCTCTGTACTTGCCACACTGGCATTGTTGCTCGTATTGTTTTGGGTCTTGAGAGCTTTTGCTCTTGTGCTCATCTGCAGGCAAAGTTGGTCTGCGGTTTTTGTAAGAGGCAGAAATGAAACAGCGTCCGCCACGGAGCGGCGCGAAGGGGAGATCGGCCAGTATGGATTCAAAGCCGGCACAAAATATTCAGGACACATTCCTGAACACGGTTCGTAAGGATAAGAGCGCCGTCACCATCTACCTGGTAAGCGGAGTGAAGCTTACAGGCAAGATTCGTTCCTTTGACAAGTATTCGGTCCTGCTGGAGAACAACACGCAGGAACAGCTGATCTTCAAACATGCCATCTCCACTGTGGTCTCCATGCGCGGTGGCGGCGGTACGCCCCACATGGAGCGCGGCAATGCCGGCTTCCGTCCAGACTCCCCCGCGGGTGAGGGCGCTGCCGCACTGGGCGGCACCGTCGGCTCCTGACTGGACCGGGCACCGCACCCTTGAACACCAAAAGCAGCCGTCTCGCTGGTAATGCCCCCGGTCCGTCCGCGGGGCATTCCACAGAGTCGACGGAAGAACGTGCTGTGCTCGTCTCTGTTGAGATCACCAGCACGCGCAAACGCATGCCTGCCGCAGCGCAGCAGGCGCGCGCAGCAGCAGCTGTACATGAAGGCGAAGAAGACACTGAGCCCGCATCGGCTCCTGACCTGGACTTTGACGCGGCGCTTGAGGAGTTTCAGGAGCTGGCGCGATCCGCTGGCGCGCAGATTACTGCAACCGTGGTGCAGCGGCGCGCCAAGCCTGATCCTGCAACGCTGATTGGGCCCGGCAAGGTGGAGGAGTTAGTGGCGGTCGTTGCCAGTTCCGGCGCGAACCTGGTTCTGTTTGATCACGACCTCACTCCATCGCAACTGCGAAACCTGGACAAGGAACTACCGTGCCGCGTGATCGACCGCACGCAACTCATCCTGGACATCTTTGCCCGTCACGCACGCACACGCGAAGGTCATCTGCAGGTTGAGCTGGCGCAGCTGGAGTATCAGCTGCCCCGACTGGCGGGCCGCGGCAAGGCGATGAGTCAGCTGGGCGGCGGCATTGGCACGCGTGGTCCCGGCGAAACAAAGCTTGAGACGGATCGCCGCCGCATTCGCGCGCGCATTGATCGCCTGAAAGAACAGCTGGATACCGTACGCCGTAACCGCAGCCAGCAGCGCCAGCGCCGCGAGGCAGTGCCTGTGCCAACGGTTGCGCTCGTCGGCTATACCAACGCGGGCAAAAGCACGCTGTTCAACGCGCTTACAGACGCCGGCGTTCTTGAATCCTCGCGCATGTTTGCCACGCTTGACCCCAAGCTGCGGCACCTTGCATTGCCCAGCCGCCGCAAGGTGCTGTTGAGCGATACGGTGGGTTTCATCCGCAACCTGCCGCATGCGTTGGTCACCAGCTTTCGCGCCACGCTTGAGGAGGTGGAGCGCGCAGAGCTGCTGCTGCATGTGCGCGATGCTGCATCGCCCATGATGGATGAGCAGAAGGCGCAGGTAGAGAAGGTGCTGGCGGAGCTGGATGTAGCGAAGACGCCCACGCTGCAGGTGCTCAACAAGATTGACCTGCTGCCCGCGCTGGAACGTGCAGACCTGCTGCGCTTTCCAGAAAAGAACACCGTCGCCGTCTCCGCGCATACGGGTGATGGGCTGCAGGCGCTGATTGCTGCGATTGAAGAACGCATTGGCGGTGCGGAGGCGGTTGATCCAACGGCCACTGCAAGCTTCCGCATACCGCAGCGCGAGGGCCGCGCCATCGCTTCACTCGAAGCAGGTTGCTTCATCGATCAAAAACGCTTTGCGGGCAACATCGTCTTCTTTACCGCACACGGACCCACGTCACTGCTGCAGCGCTATCGCCGCTACCTTGTGCAGGAGCAAGGCGACCTGCCCGAAACCGCACCGGCTGATGCCAGGCCGCGGTTTCGGACACGCCGCGTATCGACCTAGTGATTCGGCGCTGGCGGCGCTGCGAGCGCTGCTTTGACCGCTTCGCTGAGCGACGTAGTGGGGCGGCCGATCAGCTTGCTCAGCGTGTGGGTGTCATCGTCCAACGCGCCATCCTTGGTCAGGGTCTCGCAGTTTGCAAGGACTCCGGCGATCTCGGCGGGCAGAAATCCTGCGAGGATTTTCGCGTATTCCCCTTCGGGAAGATCGCGATACGGGATCGTCTTGCCGGTCTGCTTGCTTACCTCTGCGGCAAGCTCCGCACGGCTGTACGATGTGTCACCAGCGAGTTCGTAGATTTGGTTTTCGTGACCGCTGCTGGTCAGCACTTCGGCGGCTGCAGCCGCGTAATCGGCACGCGACGCGGCAGCGACACGGCCCTCACCGCTGGCTCCAACAAGGGCTCCGTGTTGCAAAGCGAACGCCAGGGCTGCGGTCTGATTCTCGAAGTACCAGCCATTGCGCAGCAAGGCAAAGGGCAGGCCGCTCCCCTGCAGGTACTGCTCGGTCGCAACGTGCTCCGGCGCCAGTAGCAGCGGCGTGGTGTCTGCGCGCAGCAGGCTGGTATAGGCAAGCAGTCGCACACCAGCGGCCTTTGCCGCGTCAATGACTGCGCGGTGCTGCGGCACGCGTTGGCCTACTTCATTCCCTGAGATCAACAGAACACGGTCCACACCCTCAAAGGCCTTCGTCAGGGTCTCCGGGCGGCTATAGTCGGCCTCGCGCACTTGCACACCCTTTGCGGCAAGTGCTTTCGCCTTGGCAGGCGTGCGTACGGCCGCCACAATCTCCGATGCGGGAACCTTCTTCAACAGCGCGTCGATCACAAGCTGGCCGAGGTGGCCCGTAGCTCCAGTTACAGCGATCATTGTTCTTCTCCTGGCCGCGAACGAGCGGCTGAGTTCAAGTTAGATCAACAAGCTTACTTTGGGTAAGTACATACTTTTTGGTAAGCTCTATGCATGGCATGGCCCAAGAGCACGAAAACCGTTCGCATCCGCCAAGGCAATCTGTACGCTGCGGATTGCCCCACACGCATTGTGCTGGATCACGTGATGTCGCGCTGGGGATCGCTGGTGATTGTCCTGCTGATGGAAAAGACCTACCGCTTTAGCGAGTTGGCCTATCTCATCGGCGGCGTCAGCGAGAAGATGCTGGCGCAAACGCTGCGCATACTGGAAGAAGACGGCTTCGTGCTGCGCAAGGTATATCCCACCAAGCCGCCCAAGGTGGAGTACAGCCTGACATCGTTTGGTCGGGAGCTGGCCGGACACGTCTATGCGCTGGCAGGGTTTGTACAGGGAAACGTTGGTAAGGTGATGACCCACCGCGACAAGATTCGCCGTCTGTCTGCCTGATCGGCGCAGCTATTTCCAGTCGATCTTCTTGTATTGCGGGTCGTAGATGCGGTCGCCCCATTCGCTCTTCGCGTAGTCTCCATCGGCAATCGAAATCGCGTCCAGCCTGGCGTGGTCTGCCATCGATCCCTGCCCCTCAGGGTCCAGCTTGCTAACTTCTGCATTGCTGATCTTGTTGTAGAAGGTGACCACGGCATTGCCGGTTTCATACGAATTCAGCATGACCGCGCCATCTTCCGCGAGCATCTGGCCGCCCCTATCCTTGAAGGAAAGTCCATTGCTGCCAAAGCGCTTTCGCAGTTGGGTGAGCGTCGTCTGTCCAAATTGCAAACCGGATAGGTCGCACAGCGGATTCTTGTCCGCGCCTGCGTTCCAGTCCGATTCGATGTAGACGATCTTGCCCGCCTGGCTGGTGGTTACGGAGAGGTCATTGCCGTTAGGCAGCACCCATCGCTGAACCGTCATGCCCTTGTTGTCACTTGTCTCTACGGGTTTTCCCAGAGCGGCGAGTTTTGTCGCGGGGTCGCCGATGTGCAGCGACGAAAGAGATTGACCGTCCGCACGAATCGCGCACGCCATTACAAGCAGCAGGGCAATCGCAAGCGATGCAAGGCGACATTTTGTGCGCGGCTTCATCGCGATCCCTCTCGCGCCAAGATTACAGCATGGCAAAAGAATTCCGTTCGCAAATGCGCGCTCCAAAACTGAGGCTTGCCACATCTAATATCTGCGTAGCTTCAAATAATCCGATGGAGACAACGATGCCGAACACAGAAAAGCTTGGGGGTACCTTTGCGCTGCCGGCTACAACGGTTACGGTAAAGCGCGTGGGTTATGGCGCCATGCAGCTTGCAGGGCCGCATGTGTGGGGTCCGCCGAAGGATCGCGATGCATGTGTCGCAGTACTGCGCGAGGCGGTTGCAGCGGGCGTGGACCACATCGACACCAGCGACTTCTACGGTCCGCACGTCACCAACGGGATCATTCGCGAGGCGCTGCATCCATATGCAGACGACCTGACGATTGTGACGAAGGTGGGCGCAGTACGCGGCGACGGTGGATCATGGCTGCCCGCGCAGAAGCCTGCGGAACTGGTAGCTGCAGTGCATGACAACCTGCGCAACCTTGGGCTGGACGTGCTGGACGTTGTGAACCTCCGGCTGATGGGCGGTGGTCCCACCGGCAGCATCCCGGTTGAAGGCTCAGTTGCAGAACGCTATAGCGCTCTTGCGGAGCTGCAACAGAAGGGCCTGATCAAGCACCTGGGCATAAGCAACGCGCTCGCTTCACAGATCGACGAGGCGAATGCCATTTCGCCCGTAGTCTGTGTGCAGAATCTGTATAACCTGGCGCACCGCACAGACGATGCTCTGGTGGACAGCCTTGCGGCAAAGGGCATTGCCTATGTGCCGTTCTTTCCGCTGGGCGGCTTCACGCCATTGCAGTCATCCACGCTGAATGATGTTGCCGCAGAGCTGGGCGCAACGCCCATGCAGACGGCGCTGGCATGGCTGCTGCATCGTTCACCCAACATCCTGCTCATCCCGGGCACATCGTCGGTGACGCATCTGCGTGAAAACCTTGCGGCTGCTGAACTTGTTCTGTCGGCTGAGGTGTTGAAGAGACTGGACGGCATCGCTGCTGAGGCTTAGCGGTACTGCTCCACCGCCTGCAGCAGCTTGATCTTGCGTGTGGGCTGCAGAAAGCTGGCTTCAACGGAGTTCGCTGCAATCTCGCGCATCTGTTCGTTGGTGAATTCAAACTCGCGCTGCACGGTTTCGTACTCATCCAGCAGGTCCGCGCCAAACATGGGTGGATCGTCTGAGTTGAGCGTAATCATGAGGCCGCGTTCAAAGTAATGGCGCACCGGGTGCTTGTCGATTGAGCTGCAACATCCGGTGCGCAGATTGCTGGTCACGTTCAGCTCCAGCGGTATCTGGCGTTCGGCCAGGATGTCCAGAAGTTCAGGGTCATCGACCGCGGTGAGCGCGTGGCCAAGCCGCTCTGCACCAATGTTGATGGCAGCCCATATGCTGCTTGCCGGTACGTTTTCGCCGGCGTGCACGGTCAGGTGCAGGCCGTTGGCCTTCGCCTCTTCGTAGATGTGTTTGAAGTCGCTGGCGGGTCCGCGCGCTTCATCACCGCCAATGCCAATGCCCACAATGCTGGGGTACTGCGCCTTCAGCTGCGCTGCCTTGGTGAAGACGACCGCTGCTTCCTCCGGACCAAAGTGCCGGACGGCGTCAAATATCCACAGGACCGTGGTGCCAAAGTCTGCTTCGCCGCGCATGCGTCCGCGTTCAACGGCGGCCATCATCTCTTCCACGGTGATCTGCGTTTTGAAGCGAAGGATGATGCCGACGGAGATGTACACCTCGGCATGCTTCACGCCCTGCTCGGCCAGGCGGTGAATCATCTCGTAGGTGATCAGTTCGTAGTCAGCGGGTGTCTGCAGCCGCTCACTGACAGCCTTAAAAGCCATCAGAAAGCCGAGGAAGTTTTCATACACGTAGAGAGTGCGTGCAGCTTCCAGCGTCAGCGGCTCCGCATCGTTGCGGGCGGATAGCTGCACCAGCGTCTCCGGCACAATGGTGCCTTCAAGGTGCAGATGCAGCTCGCACTTGGGAAGGCCCCGCAACCATTCGCGCGGCGATAAAGTCTCCATGTCTCTAGTGTCGCGCAGTTGGTCACAGTCGTGTGGCCTATGCCTTGAAAATCTGCGCTGCTTCTGTTTGGGCAGGTGTGCCCACGGCGGAGTCAATGCGGCGGGGAAAGAGACGGTCGCGCAGGGCCAGCGAGGGAAATTCAACCAGCCGCGTTGTGATGACACCGGTGACGATGCCCGCGAATGGAGGCACAAGCAAGAGCCAGGGGGCGCGAAGCGCCATGGGTAGGTGCCGGCTGAATGAGACAGTGGGATCGATCACCGAAATATGCCACAGGTAGATGCCGTAGGAGTACAGGCCGATCCATGCGATGGCGCGGTAGACCCACGTGTAGTGCTTGCCGGTGCGATGGCGATAGAGCAGCAGAAGGATGGCAACGCCGCTTATATCGGCAAGCAGTATTTGCGCGGATGCACTCCACCATGTGCCTCGCAGGAAACGGAAGGCAGCCAGCGTTGCGAACAGAACGGCGATCCAGAGAGGCCAAAAGCTTTGAAGCCGCTGGAAGCGCTGCGGGGTGTAGTGGTAAAGCATCGCCAGAAGCACGCCAAACAGGATGCCGTGAATGCGGGTGTCTGTGGGTGTGAATACATTGCCTCCGTGAGAGGCCACCCAAAACAGTCGCGTGATGCTAATGGCGGCTATGCCGCAGATGATGGCGAAGATGGTGCGCGCCTGCAGCCGCCACGCTACCGCGATGCCAAGTAGAGCCACCAGCAACAGGTATGCGTGCTCCTCCACGGCAAGCGTCCACGTGTGCGCAACACCGCCTACGTAGTTCTGGATGTTAAGGAAGTTGCCCAGTAGTTCATGGAAGGTCCGGTGGCGGGTCAGCAGAATCGCCAGCAGAAAGACGTAGTACTGAGGCCAGATTTTGAAGCCTCGGCGAATCAGAAAACGCTTAATGTCGATGCGTCCGCGAACCCTCCATTCCTTGATCAGCAGACCGCCGACCAGAAAGCCGCTCAGGACAAAGAACATGTCCACGCCTGCCCAGCCGAAATGCTGCCAACCCAGCCATAGAAAGGGCATACCCAGCAGATGCTTGGGAACGTGATAATCCACCACCATGAGGATGGCGATGCCTCGGATGAAGTCCAGTTCAAGTTCGCGGCTTGTGGGTTTCGCTTCCGGGCTGGTTGAGACCGACTCCTTAGGTTGTGTGAGTGGCTGCTTCACTGCGCGAACTCGCTGCGTTTGCGGCTGTAGAAGAAGTAGACGAACAGGCCGATGACCAGCCAGATGAAGAAGCGCAGCCATGTGATTGCGGGCAGGCCGGCCATCAGCAAAATGCAGAACAGCGTACTGAGGATGGGGATGACCGGGCCGCCTGGCACGCGGAAGCCGCGATGCCGCGCCGGGTCTTTGTAGCGCAGCACGATGACACCGATGGAGACGAGCACGAAGGCAAACAACGTGCCGATGTTCGACATCTCCGCGAAGGTACCCACGTCAAACAGGCCCGACGGAATTGCAACCAGGATACCCGCGACCCACGTTGCAAACGCCGGTGTGCGGAAACGCGGATGCACGGACGAGAAGACATCCGGCAGCAGGCGGTCGCGGCTCATAGCGAACCACACGCGCGCTTGTCCAAGCTGGAAGACCAGGATGGACGACACCATGCCAACCAGCGCGCCAATCAGCACGAAGAGCCGCACAAAGTGCAGGCGGTGTGCACCGGGCAGCAGGCTTACACGCTTCAGCGCGTTCACCACCGGCGCGCCGTCGCCTGCAATGGATTGCCACGGCACCAGGCCGGTCAGCGTTGCTGCCACGCCAATGTAGAGCACCGTGCAGACGATCAAGGTGGCGATGATGCCGATGGGCACATCACGCCGCGGATTCTTGCACTCTTCGCTCGCCGTTGAAACAGAGTCAAAGCCGATGTAGGTAAAGAAGATGATCGATCCACCCGCAAGCACGCCGCTGAAACCATTGGGCGAGAAGGGATGGTAGTTCGACGTGTGAATGAAGCTGGCGCCAAAGCCAATGAACAGCAGGATCGCCGCAATCTTTACCAGCACCATAATGTTGTTGGTGCGCGCGGACTCTGAGATGCCGCGGACGAGCAGCACCGTAAGCAGCAGGACTACAACGAACGCGGGGATATCAAAGCCAAAGTGCCAGCCGGTGGGGAAGATGTCTTTACCCGCAAGGTCCTGCAGACCCAGCGGCAGGTACGCGGGTGAAAGCCACTTGGGGTCCAGCCGTATGTTCAGCCAGTCCAGAAGATCGACAATGTGCGCCGCAAAGCCCACGCTCACGCTCATGTTGCTGAAGGCATATTCCAGAATCAGGTCCCAGCCAATGATCCACGCAACCAGTTCGCCCAGCGTCGCGTAGGTATAGGTGTAGGCCGAACCTGCAATTGGAATCATGCTGGCGAGCTCTGCATAGCAAAGGCCGGTAAGCGCGCACACAATGGCCACCAGCACCAGCGAGATTGCCAGCGCAGGGCCCGCGCCCGGTCGGCCTGCCACCGCACCGTGGTGCAGGATGAGGTCGATGATGGGCGAACCCTTCCAGTCCGCAAGCTTTTCCGGATTGCCACCGATGGCCGTGCCAATCACGGTGAAGATGCCGCTGCCAATGACCGCGCCAATTCCCAGCGCCGTCAGCGAGACGGGGCCGAGTGTCTTGCGCAGCGCATGTTCCGGCTTCTCTGAGTCCGAGATGAGTTTGTCGATGGATTTTGTGGCGAAGATCTGTCGGGGCAGGGCAGTGTCCTCGTGGGCTAGTGATGAATGTTCCTACTGTAATCTACATCCCACATAGCCTGAGCCAATCGCGACGTGTGCCAAGGCAACGCTCGGGTCCATAGACGTGGGAGGTTTCGATGAACAAGCAACTCATCGCCGTGATGCTGGCTGTGATCCTCATTTGTACAGGAGGGGTCTGCGCCCAGCAGGCGAAAAGAAGTTCAGACGCTCGATTGGCATTCGATGTCGTTTCCGTGAAACCTAATAAGGCCGGAGAAGATAAGTTGGATTCCAATGTGCCGCTGGGAGCTGGAGATGTGTTTACTCCAACGCACGGTGTCTTTCGCGCGACAGGTTTTCCTTTGATCTATTACATACAATTTGCCTATCGCATCACACCCGACCAGCAGATATTCCTTCGTGCAGAAGCACCGAAGTGGGTGCTTACTGAGCGGTATGCAATCGAAGCAAAAACCCTAAATGAAAACGCCACAAAAGATGAACTTCGCTTGATGATGCGAACCGTTTTAGCGGAGAGGTCTCATCTCCTTATTCGGGAGCAAGACCGACAAGTACCGGTTTACCAAGTCGAACTCATTAAGCCTGGAAGAACCGGCCCGTACCTGCGGCCCCATGATGAATCAACCGAGTCCTGCACGGGTGCAACTGGTATTGGTTCCGAAACACCATCAACAGGCACGCTTTCTTTTCCAAAAGGGTGTGGCGGCTTCCTGTGGGTTCCCCCAACATCTGCCGGTTTACGCAGTGGCGGTGCCCGAAAAGTTTCCATGCAATTGGTGGCAAGCAGTATCGGGTCGATGTCGGGGCTTGGACGCCCTTTCGTTGACAAAACCGGAATCGACGGCGAGTTCGATTTCAGTTTCGAGTTTGCGGCAGAACCCTCGAACTCAATTACGCAAGAAAATGTTCCAATCGAAGGGCCAAGCTTCTCACAAGCCATCAAAGATGAGTTGGGTCTCAAACTTGAGAAGGGGATTAGTTCAATTCCGGTCTGGCATATTGACGATATCGGCCGCCCTAGCGAGAACTGAACTAAAGACTTCAGAATGAGGAGGATTCAGAGATGAGAAATAACGCCTTTTTGCTAGTTATTGTGATGGTGATTCCAACCCTAGCTAAAGCAACCACTCTAGCAAGGGCGGAGTTGTTGCTCGGGTCTTCCTCAGTTAGGGTTGAGCAAGAAACAGAGATTGCTCGATATGTTGGGCACTATGCTTTGGACTCAGGTGCAACCTTTGAAATCACCCTGAGTGGAGAGCACCTCTTCCTTGGGCGTCCGGGACATCCGGTGTATGTCGACGGACAATCGACGGGAGACGACAAAGTTGAGTTAACAGAGACTGCGAAACAAGAATTCACCGCAGATCGAATCAAAGCCAGACTCACCTTCCAACTCGATGATCGGGGCAACGTTAGGGGGCTCGTGCTGAAAATAGGGAATCAACCTGAAACAACTGCAAGAAAGTCGGCTAAATAGGGCAGCCGTGGAAGCAGTTTTCATTGCTCGTTTATGACATCAGTATCCCGCGGCAGATTGGCGACAACAAAAGGCCCGCATCGGCAAGGATGCGGGCCTTTCTTTCAGGTGTCGCGGACTAGCGCCCGGACTGGCGCCGTAACTAACGCTTAGACGTGCCCTTTACCGCAGACTTCAGCTTCTGCTTGTTGCTGCCGCGCGGTGTGGTGCGGGCTGCCTTGGGTGCTGCGTTCTTGCGTGCCGTGCGCTTTGCTACCTTGCGCTCGTCGTGTTCCAGTGCCTTGGTGTTTGCCATTTTCTGAACTCTTTTCTTTATCTCGTGCAGGGCGGACGCTGCGCGGTAACGCTACAGCCGTTCGAGCTGGGCAAACTTCTCCACCAGCTTCTTCACGCCGTGCTGCCTAAATTCTACCGTAATCTTGGCGTCCGGGCCGTCGCCTTCTCGTGTAACGACTCGGCCTTCTCCATATTTGGGGTGCCGAACCGAGCTGCCGCGCCGCAGCTCCGTGGCCCCGGTCTGCTCCGGAATGTCCAACTTCGGCCGCGAAAGCTTGCCCCCGCCCCCAAAGAAGCTTGCAATGTTGTCGATAGAGTCAGGCTTTGCGGCTCCTGCGGTCGCGGAAGTTTTTGATGCGCCAAACTGCAGCCCGTAGTTGTTGCGGGGCTTTGGAGCAGGTGCTGCGCCGCTCTGGTCCTCGTCCTCATAACTGTAGTGGCGTTCGCTGCCGTAGCCATCGTCGGGCTTCTTATTGCCCCAGCGATTGCCGCCTCCGCCAAAACGATTGCCGCCGTACTCGCTGCGGAAGGCAGGCCGGTCCTCCGGTGAACCCAGGTCTTCCACCAGCCGCGAAGGTATCTCTTCCAGAAAGCGTGAGGGGATGGCGGCGTCCGGCATGTCGCTGCCGTAGCGGCGGCGGTAGCGCGCGCGTGTCAGCACCAGCGTGTCCATAGCGCGGGTCATGCCCACGTAGCACAGGCGGCGCTCCTCTTCCAGGCCGGCGGGGTCCTGCATGGTGCGCGAACTGGGAAACAGGCCCTCCTCCATGCCACACAAAAAGACCAGCGGAAACTCCAGCCCCTTAGCCGCGTGCAGCGTCATCAGGGTCACGCGCGCGTCCATGTTGATGCCGTCCGCGTCGCTCACCAGCGCGGCATGGTCCAGAAAATCCGCAAGCGTCTCGCCGCGCTCCTGCGCATCCTGCGCGGCGTTGGCAAGTTCCTTCAGGTTTTCAATGCGGCTGAACGCCTCTGGCGTTCCCTCTGTGTCGAGAGCCTTGATGTAGCCGCTACGGTCGTTCAGGAATTTGATCAGCTCCGGCAGCGTCGCTGGATCGCCGGGCGCGCGAAAGCCGTCGATTCGCGTGGAGGTTGCTGCAACCGCGGTGCTTTCTGCGGCGATGCTTTCGATGATGGGCGCGGTCCGAGCCTTCATTTCTTCGAACGTGTCGGACGTATTGCTGCGCTTTGCGCGCTTCGTGCTTGCTTCAAACGGATTGAACGAGATTGGTTGTTGCGAAACCCACGTCTCAGAATCGAGACGTGGGGCACCCGCTTCTTCTTGAAAGGTGAAATCGAAGCTGGTGTCTGCGTCTTCGCCCTGCGAGTTCTCAGCGGCAATCGTGCTGCGTTCTTCGCTGAGTCCGCTGCCTTCGCCTTCATCAGAATCAGCGTTGTCGCCGAAATCAAAACCGAAGTTGAAGCTGGTGTCGAAGCTCGTGTCTTCGCTGGCGCTGCTCTGCGTGCTGACGTTCTCTTCTTCGCCAATGAATTCTGTCGCATCGCTTACTGCTTCAGGTACAGCAGCGGCATCCGCAGCTAAAGCATCGCCAAAGTCCGGGCCCAGCATGGCACGTGCATCTTTGATCAAGCGCCGAAAGCCCTGCAGCGCAGTAAGCGCACGCGCGGGCAACAGCTGTTCCGCAGACGCGCGCGCAATCGCATCCCACGTGCTCATTCCAGTAGTCAGCGCAATGCGTTCCAGAGTTTCCATCGTCGTCTTGCCAATGCCGCGCGGCGGCGAATTCACCACGCGGTTCAGCGCGATCGAATCATGCGGATTCTGCACCAGCTTCAGGTAGCTGAGGATGTCCTTGACCTCGGCGCGGTCATAAAAGCTGAAGCCGCCAACCATGTGGTACTGGATGTTGTAGCGGCGCAGCGCCTCTTCCACCAGGCGCGACTGCGAGTTGGTGCGGTACAGCACAGCGCACTTGGGCGTGTCGCCCGCCGCGCCTGCCTCGCGAATGTAAGTAGCAACGCGGTCCGCGACGAAGAGCGCTTCGTTCTCACCGTCTGGAGCCTCGTAGTAGCCAATCAGCGAGCCGCCCTCGCGCGTGGTGAACAGCTCCTTACCCTTGCGCTGCGTGTTGTTGCGCACCACCGCGCCCGCGCCCTCAAGAATCACCTGCGTGGAGCGGTAGTTCTGCTCCAGCCGAATGATCTTGGTATCCGTAAAGTCCTTCTCAAAGTCCAGGATGTTCTTGATGTCCGCGCCACGCCAGCTATAGATGCTCTGGTCCTCATCACCCACCACGCACACGTTGCCATGCTCGCCACTCAACAGCCGCATCAGCTCATACTGCGGGCGGTTGGTGTCCTGGTACTCGTCAATCAGCAGGTAACGATAGCGTTTCTGATACTTCTCGCGTGTCTCCTTACTTGTCTTCAGCAGGCGAACGGTTTCCAGCAGCAGATCGTCAAAGTCCATGGCATTGTTCTTCGCCAGTTCGTCTTTGTAGATTTTGAAGATGTGGGCAATGCGTTCTTCCAGCGGGTTGGTCGATGCCAGGAAGTACTCCTGCGGATCGATCATGTGATTCTTCGCCCAGGAGATGCGGCCCAGCGCCACGCGCGGCTTCAGCTGCTTGTCGTCAAAGCCAAGGCGCTTGAGCGCTGTCTTTACGATGGCCTGCTGGTCGCTCTCGTCATAGATGGCGAAGGTCTTCGTCAGGCCCACACCGTTCAGGCGCAGCGCTTCAATGTCGCGGCGAAGGATGCGCACACACAGCGAGTGAAAGGTGCTGATGAGCGGCTTGGCCAGCGTGGTGCCGCCGATGAGGTTATCGACGCGTTCAGCCATCTCCTTCGCAGCCTTATTGGTAAAGGTAACGGCCAGGATGGCATCCGCGGGCACGCCGCGTTCTTCAATCAGGTACGCAATGCGGTGCGTGATGACGCGCGTCTTGCCGCTGCCTGCGCCGGCCAGCAGCAACACAGGGCCATCGACGGCAAGCACGCCCTCGCGCTGCTGCGGATTCATCATTTCAAGTAAGCGCGACTCAGAAACCGACACGAAGAGGGAACTCCAGACCTCCAGTTTATCGCGCAGGGCGCTTGTGAATCCTCATGCCGACCAACGGGAGGTCCAAGCGAAGCAATCAAAAAGGCGTGCAAACGCCCGCCCCACGCGTAATGGGCCCGTCCGGCAGGACAGGTATTTAGATCGGCAGTGCTTTACTGCACAATCATGCTGCCATTATCGGGTGGAGTGATCTTCACGTTGTTGGCGCGGCAGCTGCGCAGGCCCTGGCAGGCAATGGGCTGCACACTGTCCTTGCTGAAGCAGGCCACCACCGCGGTAAGGCGGTTGTTACCGCACGATAGCGAGAAGCTGCCTTGCGGGAATGACGGGTTGGCGCGGTAGAACATGCTCAGAATCTGATCCGGCGGCATCATCACTTCTTTGTCCAGCTTCTTCAGCTGGTCCGGGATGGCGACGGACGTGTACGCCTGCCGCGCCGTGGCGAAGAAGGCCTCTGGCGACAGCGTGGTGCAGGTGCCGTGCTTGGCCCACTCATGCTTCAGCAGTGGCAGGCTCGGCGTCATGTCCAGGTTGCGCTCAGGATTGCGTGGCCCGGGCCGGTACGCGCATTCGCCAGGATACGTGCCATCAAAGTTCTGCGGCCACAGGCCGTGCAGCACAAAGCTGTGCGGTGCACGGCATTCCATGTTGTTCTCTGCAGCGCGTTCCTGCTGCGACAGCGTATTCAGGTTGCTGCAGAACTCCGGCGCCCACGACAGGTTCAGCTCATAGAAGTCAAAGTGCCCCGGTTCAGACTTCACCTGCTGCGCATGAGCCGTGCCGGTACACGCGCCAACGCACGCCAGTGCCACAACCATGATGACTGCAAAGATCCGTTGCATATCCGTGAAGACCCTCTTCCAATGATTCTCGCATTCATTCGCATCCCTGTTGTTCTCAGTCTCTTCACAGAGCGAATGGATGAGGGCGAAGATATACGCCCAACGTATACGTGCAGGACATGCTGCGCGGATGCAAAAAGAATTTCGAAAAAAACTATGGAACGGACTCGCTGAGGCTGCGTATCTGTCAGTGCGCGACGATGTCTCAACTGCAGTGATGACTTCGCCAGCTACTAAACTTTTAGGAGAAGTCGCCATGTTCCGTCGTACCGTTACCACCATCGTCCTTGCCTCCGCCATCTTTGCCCCCGTTGCATCGCATGCATTCCCCTTCTTTGCCAACACCAATGCCTCCACCCAGCCCAAGGGGGCGAAGATGGTGAAGGTGACCCTGAAGAACGAGACCAATCAGCCCATGCAGGTTCTGATTGAAGACAAGCCCGTTACCATTGCGGCGAACGGCGAGTATGCTCTGAATGCGCCGGAAGGCACGCACGTTTACGGCGCAGATAAAACCGTGAAGTTAGTTGTAACGCGCGACGTAAACGTAGCCTCCTTCCGCTAAGCTTCAAAAAGCTACGTCCTGCACAGGGGTGAAATGCTGTGGGGGCGGAGTGGGCGAGGTGGCAGCGGCTCTGCTCTTTCCCATCGCTTCCTACAAGCCGCAATCGTGAGTTTGGGCGTGCTTCGGGTATCCCCCGCAGCACGCCCTATTCTTTTACCAAGTGCCTCTGCGAGAGCAGGGGCGTTTTGCGCTTCAGATTGCGATAACGTTTGTCAACCCGGAGTGCGTGAAAATTGCGTCCGCTTGCGCAAATCCAACATACATTTGTCAAACATCCAGGGTAAAGAAATGTAACTTTGTGTAACTTTTTGGGTACACATTCACGGTCTAACAACGTTTAGAAAAGTTGCATGGAATGAGTCGTTTGCAGCTCTCAAAAAGAATTGCGAAAAAAGTAAGAAAAACCTTGCGTAGGGGTGGAACTATTCGTCGTCTGGGGCGTATAACTCAATGCGCGACGTTGTTTCAATTGCAGTGGGACTTCGCCAGCTATATCGCAGTACCGGAGAAGTCACATGATCTATCGTTCAATTACTGCCCTTGCCCTTGCGGCCTGCATCTTTGCACCGCTGTCGGCATCTGCCGCTTCCATGGATAACAACGCGAACATCGCTCAGGCCAAGCAGAAGGGTCCTATGGTCCACGTGACCCTGAAGAACCTCAGCAACCTGACCCAGAACCTTGTTATCGATGGCCGTCCTGTTTCGCTGGCCGCCAATGAAGAGTACAAGGTGGAAGCGCACGCAGGTACGGTTGTATACGGCGCAGACAACACCGTGAAGATGACCATCATGAGCCAATATGATGGTGCAGTCGCTTCCATCCGCTAATTGGATAGGAAAGCTACTTACAATTCGAATTAGGAAAGACATCGCCACTTAGCCCCTTGCGGCTAACATCACGATGCCCCAAGTTAGAAAAGCTGGACGAGGTGCGTGCTGCAATCACGTACCTCGTCCTTTTTCATGCGCCTGAAACGTGTGCCCAGCGTCCCCGGCTGCACGCAGGATTTATCCTGCTGTCATGGCAGTTGCTACGTTATGTGTTTTTTGTGCGTCCGCCAGCGGGACGAAGCCGGCCTATCGCCAGGCTGCGACGGAGCTGGGGACGAGGCTGGCGGCAAAGGGTATTGGTCTGGTCTACGGCGGCGCCACGGCGGGGCTTATGGGTGCGGTGGCAGATGCGGTGCTGGCCGGCGGCGGTCACGTCATCGGCGTCATCCCACATGTGCTGGTCGACAAGGAAATCTCCCACAAGGGCTGTACCGAGCTGCACGTGGTGGACACCATGCACACCCGCAAGGCGCTAATGGGCGAGCGCGCCGACGGATTCCTCATCTTGCCCGGTGGATTTGGCACGCTGGAGGAGCTGTTTGAGGTGCTGGCCTGGCAGACGCTGCGGCTCCACTCCAAGCCCATGTGCCTGCTGAATACAGAGGGCTTCTACGACGGCCTGCTGACCTTTCTGGACCATTGCGTGACGGAGGGTGTGCTGAAGCCGCGGGCGCGGGAAATTCTGCTGGTAGCCGACACGGTGGACGAGGCGCTGGAGAAGCTAATGACGGCTGGCGCAGACTGACGGCGAACCTTTGATGACCATCGAATCATCCACTACGGCATGAACCTTTTTGATCCCATCCGCGTTGGCGACCTTGATCTGCCCAACCGCATCTTCATGGCGCCGCTTACGCGGCTCCGCGGCACTACGGACAATGTTCACCGGCCAGAGCTGGCGGCGGAGTACTACGCGCAGCGCGCCACCGCGGGCCTCATCATCACAGAGGGCACGCCAGTCGACCCCAAGGGCGTCGGCTATCCCCAGGTACCGGGCATCTGGTCGGCGGAGCAGGTGGACGCCTGGAAACCTATCGTTGAGGCCGTCCACCGCGCCGGTGGCCGCATCTTCGCGCAGATCTGGCATGTAGGCCGCGTCTCGCACTCAACGTATCTGGATGGCGAGCCGCCCATCGCACCCAGCGCCATCGCGCCGAATGGTCATGTGAGCCTTATCAAGCCGACCACGCCGTTTGAAACACCGCGTGCCATCAGCATCGGCGAGATTCACAACGTGGTGGAGCAGTTTGGCCGCGCGGCTGAGAATGCGAAGGCTGCGGGCTTTGACGGTGTGGAGCTGCACGGTGCCAACGGCTACCTGCTGGACCAGTTTCTGCAGAGCGGCAGCAACCAGCGCGACGACGAGTATGGTGGCCCCATTGAGAATCGCGCCAAGCTCATGCTGCAGGCAGCCGATGCGGCCATTGCCGTCTACGGCGCAGGCCGCGTGGGCATGCATCTGGCGCCGCGCAGCGACTCCCACGGCATCAGCGATGCGGACGGCCTGGAGACCTTTACCTACGTGGCCACGGAGCTGGGGAGGCGCAGGCTCGCTTTCCTGATGGCGCGCGAGTACGAGGCGGCAGACAGCAAGGGCCCGGCGCTGAAGAAGGCGTTTGGCGGCGTCTATGTGGCGAACGAAAAGTTCACGCTGCAGAGCGCAAACGCCATCATTGAACGTGGCGATGCGGACGGCGTCGCCTTCGGCAAGGCATTCATCGCCAACCCGGACCTGGTGCGCCGCCTGCGTGAGGGCGCTCCGCTGAACGAGCCGGATCCGGCGACGTTCTACGGGCATGAAGCGGCGGGCTACTCGGATTACCCAACGCTGGCGTAGTGGCAAGCCCAACAACCCTGTGGTAGCAAAGCTGTAATGGACGGGCGTCAGCCCGTCCATGGGAGGAGCAGGGGCCTTCAGGCCCCTGAATCCGCCGCAACCCAAAAGGGGCTTTAGCCCCGGCAAAGTTCGAACACAAGAAGGCCCACGCTGGAATCCAGCGTGGGCCTTTCTCTTTCATCCGAACGATCAGTCCGTACCTTTGGGGGCTGCTTTCTCGGCCAGCCATGCTGCGAATTCTGCGGGGCGCAGCGTGCTCGGAATGCGTTCGCCGGACCTCATCACGATCACTGTTGAAGGCGGATACGGTGCCTTGGTCTCCTCGTTCGTCCCGCCGGGAACGAAAAGCACAGCGTCGATCGCCTCTGGATTGATCACGTGGTCATCAAGTGGAATCAGTTTCATCTCATACTCTCCCGCAAAATTTCATTCCCGACCAACGGGAGGGGCGAGGCGAAGCCAGTAAAAAGGCGTGTGAACGCCCGCCCCATGCAAAGTGGTCTTTTAAATACACGCAGTGGTCATTTAAAAATGCCGCAGGCTGCGCGGCGTTTCGCTTGCGCGCTCGGCGGTGCGGTCAATGGGCGTGGCTTTGTCTGCGGTGCGTTCGATGGAGCGTGCCACAAGGTCACGCGACCCAAGCCCGAAGGCGAGTGCCAGCGCCAGCACCAGGCCTCCAAACAGAATGCCGAAGCTAAGCTCCACAATGAGTCCGCCAATCTGCAGATGGTCCAGCACCATGGCGCCTGTGAAGATGAGCACCAGCCACTTCACACCCAACGACAGCGCGCGAGCATAGTTCAGCTTGGCGTTCACAGCGCTGATGAGTACGGAGCGCGACAGGTAGCGCGAAAGTATGGTGCCGGCAATAAGGATGAGGAGCGCGCCGACGGAGTGCGCAAGGTAGGGCAGCAGGTAGGGCGCAATGTCGCTGGTGCCTGCGGCGTCGTATGCGCTGATGCCGATGGCCAGGCCAAGGAGCACGCAGACCCAGAAGATGATGCGGCCGGCCAGCAGCGACGGGCTGTGTGCCGGCGCCCAGTCGCTTACGCCCGCGGAATTTTCGCGGGCCACGCGTTCATCAAAGCGCATGCGCGTCAGCACGGTGCGTACGGCCCACGCCAGCGCAGCGCCCACCAGCGCCAGCAGTCCCACTGCGAGAAACAGGGCCACCACGCCGGGAAGGAACCGGGCCAGCGTGGTGAGCACGCGGCTGAAGGAATCAAGTAGAGCGAATTTTACCTGGGAGAACATGGTTCACTCCTTAATGCGGCGACTGCAGCGCGAACGCGCGCGCCTGGTGCGTAAAGTCCTATGGGTTAAAGCGGTCCGGCCATCTCCAGCGGGAGACAAGGTAAGGCTTGTCTGCGTCAAAGGCGCGCGGCAGCGCATCCGGCAGGGCACTGCCATTGGCCATGATGTGCGACGCGACCCATGCCAGGTACAGCGGCGTCAGCGATCCCATGAGGTGGCCGCGGTTGATGGTGCGCAGGCGATGCGCCAGCACGTAGTCATACACAATGCGCACCCACAGCGCATCGGGCAGCGCAAACTCCTCCGTGGGCAGGCGCGACATGCGCTTCAGCCCCAGCAGCGTTTGCGGCGGCAGCACCAGCGACCAAATCTCGTGCAAATTGCCGTAGCCAATGCGAAAGCTTTCCACCAGCTCGCTGATCTCTTCAGCGGAGACGGGCGGCGGCGGTGGCAGGGGAGCTATGGGCACAGCATCCAGCTGCAGCAGCGGAACAGCAGGCCGCGTGCGCTGCCAGAAGCTTGCCTTCAATTCAATGTCAGTGAAGAGAGATGTGCCGATGGTGTTGAGGATCGACGACAGATCAGCTCCGGTGGGATGCGGCAGCTCGCGTGTGCCTGCGGTGATTTCTGCGACTGTGTAGCCTGCAACAGCGGCCTCCGCAGCTGGCCATAGCAACGCCTCCGGCTGCGATGCAGTTGTAGATGACTGCGCGGCCGTGGCCATACGCTCTGCCATGCGGCTTGAGAGTGCAAGGTCAAGCGCCAGCGGAAAATTTGCACGCACACCGAAGACAGCACGCGTCAGCGGATAGAGGATGGACGCATTCACCAGGCCCTCATTGGGGCCGGCGGCGTAACGCGGCAGCGCTAAATCTGCGGAGCCATTCAGCACAGCCTCAACCAGCGCGCGCAACGCCTCTGCATGTAGCGTGTGCGCCTCCGGACCCAGCAGCAGACCGCACGTTGCGTCGTGTGCGCGCATGATCTCGTACAGGCTTAGATACGTGGCTGCTATTTGCACGGGCAGCGTATGCAACTTTGCCGCAGAGGCATACGGCTGTATGACAAAGCCCTCGTGCTGCCACGCCGCTGCCTGCGGATCGGCAGCAGGATATGCGATCAGCGCCTGCGACGTGCGCTCGCGCAGAGCATCGCGCAGCATCGTCAACAGCGGAGCCAGATGGTCTGCAGTTGTGTCCTCGTACCAGGGGCCAAGGCACAGCACGATCTGAGTTGCAGTGGAACTGGCTGCGGCAGCAGCTTCTTGCTGATGGATGTCGGTAGCTGCGCCGTCAAAGGTGGCAGACATTACTCGCCTCCCTTCGACACGTTCGAAGTCGCGTTCGCGTACTCATTCAGCAGACCAAGAATGCCTGAGAGTGGAATCGCAATCCAGTCCGGCCGGTTGTTCACTTCGTAGACGATTTCATACAGCGCCTTCTCCAGCAGGTACGCACGCAGCAGCTGCGTAATCACTGCGCGGTCGCCTCCGAGCGAATCATCCACGCCATCCAGGTAGCCATGCAGGAATGCATCGCACGCTGCCTTCTCCCAAGCCGCGCGCTCCGGTGTTGCCGCGGTGCCAAAGCCCGCTGCGCCCGCATAAGAAAATGATCGCAGCATGCCCGCAACGTCGCGCCATGGCGACTGCTTTTGCCGACGCTCTTCCAGCGTGCGCGCAGGCTCGCCTTCAAAGTCCAGCAGGACGAAGTCATCGTCCGTCCGCAGCACCTGCCCCAGGTGATAGTCGCCGTGGATGCGTATGCGCACGCCTGCACTGGCTGCAGGCAAGGTCCTGAGGCTGTCTGCTATGGCGAGCATTTCGTGGCGATTGCTCAGCAGCGTCGCTACCGGCCCCAGTAGCTCATCGGGCAGCGTGTTGAAGCGATTCTTCATGGCCAGCAATGCAGCAGTCACCTGTGCTGCAAGGCGATCCGCGTCGCGTGCCAGTGCTGCCGCGTCCGTACTTTCGCTGCGGAAGGCGGTGTTGTCCGTAGTGGTTGCAAGTGCCGTGTGCATACCGCCCGTGCGCTGGCCCAGCAGGGTTGCTGCAGCAACGTAGTCTTCTACCGCCTTGCCTTCGTTGTGCGTTGCAATCTGTTCCAGCGTCCACTCCCAGCCATCGCCGTGGTTGGACACCAGCCCCTGCAGCAGGCCAATGGTCGTCAGTTCACCATTGGCAGGCGTGTAGAGCAGCTCACCCGCATAGGGAGCGATGTGCTCGAAGTGCGCCACCTCGGTAAGGAAGCGGCCAATCTCCGCATCAGGATTTTCGCCCGGCTGCACGCGACGGAAAAGTTTGAGGATGAGCCTGCCGTCATACAGTAGCGAGCTGTTGCTCTGCTCAGCAGAGGTACGCCGCGATGGCAGATCACCGGTGCCGCGCAACGATGCAAATGCAGAGCTGGGCTTGCCTTCAATCACTCCGTTGTCGCGCGTGGTTTCGCGCTCTGCCGCGCCAATCATCTTCAGCATCGCATCGCGAATTTCGGGAAGGGTCAGTGCATCCACCAGCACGCCGCCGCTGGTGGCTCCCATGCTCATGGGAGCAATAATGCTCTCTGGCGCGTTCTGCTGTGCGTCGTGCGCAGCGCCGTCGGTCAACGCGGCCACGGGCAACGTATAGCTGTCGCTGGGGCCTTCTACGTAGTCAATGCGCAGCAGAAGGATCGCCGCTTCCGCCCCATCCACCGGCAACACGTCCGTGATGCAGACGTCTTTCACCGTGCGCGACTTCGCACCAAACCAGCGTTGCGTCTGCAGATACTTGGGCAGGAAGCTCTCCTGCAACAGCTGCGCGCCCGCGCTGGTCAGTGCACCGGCAAGGTCTGCGGCGGGCAGTGCCAACACGGCCTCAGTTGCCTCAGGCAGCGCCGCAGATTCTTCTGCCACAGGCGCGGGTTGCAGCTCCAGCCACAGGAATGCGTACGGCCCAAGTGTCAGAGGGTACGGTTCATTGGTGATTTTCGGAAACTGCACGTAGCCCAGCATCTCCACCGGTACCATGCCTGCAAAGCGCGAAAGGTCCAGCGTGACCGGCTGCGCAAAGCGCGAAAGGTTTGCGACACACACCACGCGCTCACTGTCGTACTCGCGGATGTAGGCCAGAATCCTGCGATTCTCCGGCTTCAGAAACTCCTGCGTGCCGCGGCCAAATACCTGGAAGAGTTTGCGCAGCGCAATCATGTTGCGCGTCCAGTGCAGCAGCGACGAGGTGTCGCTCTCCTGCGCCTCAACGTTAATGGCTTCGTAACCCCATATGGGGTCCATGATGACGGGCGAGTAGAGCGCAGCGGGCACAGCGCGGCTGAAGCCTGCGTTGCGATCGCTGTTCCACTGCATGGGTGTACGGACGCCGTTGCGATCGCCCAGGTAGATGTTGTCGCCCATGCCGATCTCGTCGCCGTAGTACAGAATCGGCGTGCCGGGGAAGCTCAACAGCAGCGAGTTCAGCAGCTCAATGCGGCGGCGATTGTTGTCCACCAGCGGCGCAAGCCTGCGACGGATGCCCACATTGATGCGCATGCGCGGGTCGGCCGAGTAGGCCAGGTACATGTAATCGCGCTCGTCGTCGTTCACCATTTCGAGCGTGAGCTCGTCATGGTTGCGCAGGAACAGGCCCCATTGGCAGTTGTCCGGAATCTCCGGCGTGCGCGCCATGATCTCTGTAATGGGCAGGCGGTCTTCCTGCCGCAGCGCCATGTAGATGCGCGGCATCAGCGGAAAGTGAAATGCCATGTGGCATTCATCGCCATCGCCAAAGTACGGGCGCACATCCTCCGGCCACATGTTTGCTTCTGCAAGGACGAGGCGGTTCTCGTACTCCGCATCAATCACTGCGCGGATTTCCTTGATCTTGACGTGCGTTTCCGGCACATTCTCGCAGCTGGTGCCGTCTCGTTCAATCAGGTAGGGAATTGCGTCCAGCCGCAGACCGTCCACTCCCATATCCATCCAGAAGCGCATGGCGTTCAGCACCTCTTCCATCACGCGTGGATGATCAAAGTTCAAATCAGGCTGGTGCGAAAAGAAGCGGTGCCAGTAGTACTGCTTGGCAACGGGGTCCCACGTCCAGTTGGACTTTTCCGTATCGGTAAAGATGATGCGGACGCCGCTGTACAGCTCGTCCGTGTCGCTCCACACATACATCGCGCGTTCCGGCGAACCTGCCGGTGCGTTGCGCGCTGCCTGGAACCACGGATGCTGGTCGCTGGTGTGGTTGATGACCAGCTCAATCAACACCTGCATGCCGCGCTGGTGTGCCGCGTCCAGAAATGCCTTGAAGTCAGCCACCGTGCCGTAGGCGGGGTTTACATCC
The DNA here is from genome assembly GCA_026225595.1 of Terriglobus sp. Taxonomy (GTDB): domain Bacteria; phylum Acidobacteriota; class Terriglobia; order Terriglobales; family Acidobacteriaceae; genus Terriglobus. The sequence goes on from JAMFTB010000003.1 coordinate 39,522, forward strand.
AGGTAGTTTGAGATGTCGTAGCCGTCATCGCGCTGCGGCGAGGGAAAGAATGGCAGCAGCCAAATGCACGTGACGCCAAGCTCCTGCAGGTAATCCAGCCGGGACATCAGCCCCGGGAAGTCGCCGATGCCGTCTTCATTCGAATCTGCAAATGCTTTTACATGCAGTTCGTAGATGACCGCGTCCTTATACCAAAGGGGATCGGAAGCGCTGCCGCGCTTTTTCTTCATGGTCGGACGTGCCAATACTGTGCTCAATCTTCAGTGCTCTCCCCGGCGGCCTTCTCCGAGAGATGCTTCGGATGCAGCAAGAGGATGTGTGCGGGCATCTTTTCAGGATGCAGCTCCACATAATTGTGCGCGCCCTGCCATGTATAGACCTCTCCGGTCAGCAGGTCTACTGCCTCATAGCTGCCAGCCAGCGGCAGGTCCAGTTCGGTCAGGTCGAGGTCGGTCCAGCCGGACTGCACGTTGTGCGGATCCAGGTTGACCACCATCAGCAGCACGCTGTCTCCATCGCGCTTGCTGTAGGCAATCAGGTGGTCGTTGCCCACACCGTGGAAGCGCAGCCGGTCATCGCGCTGCAGTGCTGGATGGGTATGGCGGATGCGATTGAGCTGCGTTAGCAGCGGCGCCAGGCTGATGGGGTCGTCATAGTTCCACGTGCGCAGCTGGTATTTTTCGCTGTCCAGGTACTCTTCGCTGTTGGGCTTGGCGGGCAAGTTGTCGCATAGTTCATATGCCGGGCCATAAATGCCGTAGCTCGCGCCCAGCGTCGCGGCCAGAATGACTCGCTGCGCAAACGCGGCACGGCCGCCCGTCTGCAGAAACTCCGGCAGAATGTCTGGCGTATTGGGCCACAGGTTGCCGCGGAAGAATTCGTTCACCGGCGGTGTTGTGATCTCCTTCATGTACTCGGTCAGCTCATACTTTTCCGTGCGCCAGCTGAAGTAGGTATAGCTCTGCGTGTAGCCCAGCTTGGCAAGGCCATACATCACGTGCGGCTTGGTAAAGGCCTCCGCCAGAAACAGAACTTCCGGGTTGGACTTGCGAATCTCCGCGATGCACCACTCCCAGAAGGGCAGGGCCTTGGTGTGCGGGTTATCCACGCGGAAGATGCGGACGCCATGCCCAATCCAAAAGCGGAAGACGCTGCACAGCTCGCGCCACAGCGCATGCCAGTCGCCCGACTCAAAGTTGATGGGGTAGATGTCCTGGTATTTCTTCGGTGGATTTTCCGCGTACTGGATCGATCCATCGGGCCTGATTTTGAACCAGTCCGGATGATCCTTCACCCAGGGATGATCTGGCGCGCACTGAAAGGCAACATCCAGCGCAATCTCAATACCGTGTTTCTGCGCTGCTGTAATCAGTTGCGCAAAGTCTCCCAGCGAACCCAGTTCGTGCAGGATGGCTTTGTGCCCGCCATCCACATTGCCAATGGCCCACGGACTGCCCACGTCGCCGGCCTCCGCAATCACGGAGTTGTTTTTGCCCTTGCGATACGCGGTGCCAATGGGGTGAATGGGCGGCAGATACAGCACGTCAAAGCCCATGGCAGCCACAGCGGGCAGCCGCTTTATAACGTCGTGCAGTGTGCCGTGTACGCCCGGTGCACCTGCGCTGCGCGGAAACAACTCGTACCACGACGAGAAGCGCGCTCGCTCGCGGTCAACCCACAGCGGCAGCTCGCGCGAATACTTTGTTGCAAAGCTCAGGTCGGGATACTGCATGCCCAGCTTGATGGCATCTTCACTCAGTGGAAAGTCGTAGAAGCGGGAGTTCTTCTCTGCCAGGTAGCGCAACGAGCTGGCTGCGCCCTTTAGCGTGCGGGTGTCCCCGTCGCGTGCGCGTGCACTGGCCTGGTCCAGCAGGCCGGCACCGGTACGGAGTGCCAGTGCAACGTCGCTCTGCGGATGCTGCGGTGCCATTACCGTTCCGGACTTCGCGGGAGCGCCCGGCAGATCCTGCGCGGCAACAATGCTCTGGTCCGCAGCACCTACGCCCTCATTTTTTTCCGGATCATCCACTGCTGCGGTAATGCTCGCAATCTGCGCGTCTGCCACGTCCTGCGCGTCAATACGTTTGTGCAGGTCATGCACCCAGGTGGCAAAGTGGTCCACCCATGCCTCCACGGTGAACACCCATGGGCCGATGGCGTCGACGGTGAAGGCCGCCTCCCAAATGTCGTTGCCCAGCTCGCGCATCGGGGCATGGCTCCAGGTGCGCACTTCCGCACGGCGATAGAGCAATCGCGCGCCCAGCAGGTCGTGCCCGTCGGAGTAAATGACGGACGTCACGCGTACTGTGTCGCCCACAATGCGCTTGGCCGCATGGCGTCCGCAATCAATCTGCGGTTTCACCTGCTCAATGACAACGCGGCTTCTACCTTCACTCGGCTTCAAACTTCCTCCGTCACCGTCGCCGGATGTCGCTGGCGCGCATCCAACTTCTTCATGAATCGAATGCTTACAGAGCATGGAAACACTCTGCCCCGAACAGGATGCCGGACGAACATTGTCCTACAGATGCCAACTACTCCCATGGCGTTTGCCCGTTCGCGTACCATGCCGTGCATCATGATCCTAAGCCGAAACGAGATTGTCACACTTCGTGGCGTAATGCGTGAAGCGAGCGTGACGCAGTGATCATCGCAGAGCCATTCAAAGACGAAAAGCAGCAGGAGCAGAAATCGCAGCCCAAACTTCTGGGCGCGCATCTCGAAGACTACGCCCTCATTGGCGACTGTGAGACGGCGGCGCTGGTGTGCCGCGAGGGCTCCATTGACTGGCTGTGCTGGCCTAATTTTTCGTCAGGAGCGGTCTTTGCCGGATTGCTGGGCACCCGCGAGAACGGTTACTTCAGCCTGAAGCCTGCTAAGGAAGAGCAGATCACAGGCGACGATTGGCGCTACAAGCCGCATACGCTCATCGTGGAGAAAACCTGGCGCACCGCAAAAGGCGAGGTGCTGGTAAGCGACTTTATGCCGCCGCGCGGCAAGCACAGCGACGTGGTGCGTATTGTGCGCGGCATCCGTGGCACGGTTCGCATGCGCATGGACCTGACGCTGCGCTTTGACTACGGCCGCACCATCCCATGGGTTGAGAGCGTGGATCATCACATGCGCGCGATCGCCGGGCCACAGTTGGTGGTGCTGCGGACGGACGCTCCGTTGCACGGAGAAGATCTCAGTACGGTAAGCGATTTTGAGGTGCATGAGGGTGAGAGCGTCTGCTTTGTGCTCTCGTACGGCTCCGCTCTGGAGGACGATCCGGAGAGCTTTGACGCGTACGACGCCTATAACGACACGCAGAAATTCTGGACAGAGTGGACCAGTCAGCGCTCGTATCACGGTCCGTATGAGGAGGCGGTGGAGCGGTCGCTCATCACGCTGAAGGCGCTTACCTACAGGCCAACGGGCGGTGTGGTGGCTGCGCCCACAACGTCGCTGCCAGAGAAGATTGGCGGGTCGCGCAACTGGGATTACCGCTTCTGCTGGCTGCGCGATACGGCCTTCACGCTGCTGGTGTTGCTGCACCAGGGCTTTACAGAAGAGGCGCTGGCGTGGCGCGGCTGGCTGCTGCGTGCCATTGCTGGATCGGCTGAGCAGATTCAGTCGCTCTACGGCATTGGTGGCGAACGCCAGCTCAACGAGTGGACGGCAGACTGGCTGCCGGGTTACGAAGGATCGCAGCCGGTAAACATTGGCAACAAGGCTGCGGATCAGCTGCAGACAGACGTTTATGGAGAGATCATTGCCGCGCTGAGCCGCACGCCGGTGGGCGACGACGACATATGGACCCAGGCGGTGCGGTCCATGGTGGGCAATATGCTCGACCACCTGGTGGAGATTTGGCAGCTGCCCGACTCCGGCATATGGGAGGTGCGCGGGCCGGAGCAGCACTTCGTCCACAGCAAGGTCATGGCGTGGGTGGCCTTTGAACGAGCCATTGCCTCTTACGATTCGCACAGCAAGCACGACGATCCCAAGCTGGAGGAGCGGTTCAATCGCTGGCGCGAGGTGCGTGACCAGATTCACCGTGACGTGTGCAAGAACGGCTTTGACAAGGAGCTGAACAGTTTTGTGCAGGCCTACGGATCGAAGCAGCTCGACGCGTCCCTGCTGCGCATTCCGCTGGTAGGTTTCCTACCTATTAGTGATCCGCGCGTGATCGGCACGGTGCAGGCGATTGAGCAACGGCTGATGCGCGACGGCCTGGTGCTGCGCTATGACACGGCATCCGATGTGGATGGCCTGCCGCCGGGCGAGGGCGCATTCCTGGCGTGCTCGTTCTGGCTGGCGTCTGTGCGGCATCTGCAGGGCCGTACGGACGAGGCACGGGAGTTGTTTGAGCATCTGCTGTCCTTGCGCAATCCGCTGGGCCTGCTGGCCGAGGAGTATGACCCTGAGCTGAAGCGGCAGGTGGGCAATTATCCGCAGGCATTTACGCACCTCACCATGGCATTTACGGCCTCCATCCTCAACGGCGAGCAAGGTCCGTGGACCGAGGTGATGCAACAGGATCAAAAGTGTTGATCCGCTCTTTTTCTCACAACGGCGCAGAGTGGCACAGGCAGTTGCGGATCCGGCACAAAATCGATGCAGATTGGGCACAGAACGTGCCCGGATGCCGCTGCGCGAACAACCCAGCACACCGCCTCGGCACCTAAAGCAGAGATAACGCAGCCGGAGCCACTTCCAGCGCCTGCCACTCGCACGAGCGGCGCGGTTGGTCCTGCGACTGTACGCTTCTTTCGCCGTGCACTGCCGCACCCTTGCCCAATCTTGCCTGGAGTCAGCGGAGCGAATGCCAAGAACACCTCAATCGACGTACCGGATGCAACTGCACGCCGGCTTTACCTTTCAGCAGGCCTGCCGCGTTGCGGACTACATCCGCGACCTCGGCATCTCGCATGTGTATAGCTCGCCCTACCTGCAGGCAGGCACTGGATCGATGCACGGCTACGACGTGGTGGATCATCACCGCGTAAATGCGGAGCTGGGTGGCCAGCAGGCGCATGAGGCCTTCAGCAAAAGGCTGGGTCAACTGGGGCTTGGGCAGGTGCTGGACATTGTGCCCAACCACATGTCCGTGGATCGCGAAAACCGCATGTGGTGGGACGTGCTGGAGAACGGCCCTGCCAGCCGCTTTGCCACCTTCTTTGACATTGATTGGAACTCCGCGGAAGAGAAGCTGCGCGATAAGGTGCTGATGCCCGTGCTGGGCGATCAGTATGGCCGCGTGCTGTCGCGGGGCGAGATTCGCATTGTGCGCGAGGGCACAACCTTTCTGGTGAAGTATGGCGAGCAGGCATTTCCCGTGGCTCCTCAATCGCTGTCGCCGGTGCTTGCGCGCGGCGCGGAGTTAACGCCTAGCGACACGTTGAACTTTCTTGCCGTATCGTTTGCGCGGCTGCCCACGCCAGACTCCACGGAGCGCAGCATTCAGCTGGGGCGTCATCGCGACAAGCAGGTGCTGCTGGGACTGCTGCAGCGTCTTTGTGCAGAAGAGGAAGCAGTCTGCCGCTCCATTGACGATGCGCTGGATGAGCTGAACAACAACACGGACGCGCTGGACGAATTTTTGAATGCGCAGAACTTTCGGCTGGCACACTGGCGCACGTCTGACCAGGAGCTGGGCTATCGCCGCTTCTTCGATGTGAACTCACTCATAGGCCTGCGCATGGAGCGTGAGTACGTCTTTGAGGAGACGCACGAGTTGATCTTTTACTGGATCGACAACGGCGTGCTCGACGGCATCCGCATTGATCATCCGGACGGCCTGCGCGATCCCAAGCAGTATCTGCAGCGGCTGCGTGACCGCGCGCCGCATGCGTGGATTGTGGCAGAGAAAATTCTCGAGCCCGGTGAATGGCTGCGGCCCGACTGGCCCGTGCAGGGCACCAGCGGCTACGACTATCTGAACCAGTGCAACGCTCTGCTGGTAAATCCTGATGGCATGCGCAAACTCACTGGCATCTATGCAGACTTCACGCGCGACAACGAGAGCTACATCGATGTCACTTTCGACAAGAAGACGAAGATTGCGCATGAGACGCTGGCCAGCGATGTGAACCGGCTGGCGAATCTGTTTGTTGCCATCTGTGAATCCAACCGCAACAGCCGCGACTACACGCGCGCTCAGATTCGTCGCGTCATCCGCGCGGTGGCCGCGGGTTTTGATATCTACCGCACCTACGTTGTGGCCGATGCGGACAGGCGCGAGATCACAGATGAAGACCGCGAACATATTGCGCGTGCAGTTGCTACTGCGAAGCAGCGCAAGCCCGACATTGATGAAGGCCTCTTCGACTTTATGCACGATGTGCTGACGCTGAAGGTGACCGGCGACAAGGAGACGGAGTTCGTTGCGCGCTTCCAGCAGTTCACCTCACCCATCATGGCAAAGGGTGTTGAGGACACGGCGTTCTATTGCTACAACCGGCTTACGTCGTTGAATGAAGTGGGCGCTGATCCGGGCCGCGATGGCATTTCCGTCGATGAGTTTCACGCCTACAACACGCAGGTGCAACGCACCTTTCCCACCACCATGGTCACGCTCAGCACGCATGACACCAAGCGTGCAGACGATGTGCGCGCGCGGCTTGCCGTTCTTAGCGAGATGCCCGGTCGCTGGGCGGCAAAGCTGAAGCGCTGGTCGCGCATGAATGCGAAGCACCGCACGGGCCGCTACCCGGACGCGAATACGGAGTACTTCCTCTACCAGACGCTGATTGGTGCGTGGCCCATCAATGTGGAGCGCACGCAGCAGTACATGCAGAAGGCCATGCGCGAGGCCAAGCGAGAGACATCGTGGCTCGACAACAACCGCGAGTATGAGGACGCGCTGAACAATTTCATCGCGGCGATCCTGAACGACGCCAGCTTCACAGCCGAGGTGCAGAGCTTTGTCGATCGCATCAACCGCGATGGCCGCATAAACTCCCTCTCGCAGACGATGCTGAAGTGCACCTCGCCCGGCGTGCCGGACCTGTACCAGGGCGGCGAGCTGTGGGATCACTCGCTGGTCGACCCGGACAATCGCCGTCCGGTGGACTACGAGCAGCGGCGTGAATTGTTAAGCAGGTTAACCAGCCCACCTCCGCAGGAGAGCGCGCAGGTTGCGATGGCAAATTTTGAGGATGGCTCCCCCAAGCTGTGGGTGCTGCATCAGGCGCTGCATCTGCGCAATGAGCGGCCGGCATCCTTTGGTAAATCGGCAGACTACACGCCGCTGGTGGCAGAGGGGCAGAAGGCGCACCATGCCATCGCGTATCTTCGCGGGGACGATGTCATCACTGTGGCGCAGCGGCTGCCGCATCTGCTGGATGGCAACTGGAGCGGCAGCACGCTTCGTCTGCCCGAGGGCACATGGACAGACCGCATGACAGGTGCAAAGCATGATGGCGATGCGCCCATCCGCATTGCCACGCTGCTCGATCATTTTCCTGTGGCGCTGCTGGTAAAAGACAGCGACAGCACGCAGGGGCACGACGTTCGCACCACCGGCACGCGCGATCTAACCGCATAAAACAATTCTTACGAACAACAGCAGAGCGGCCATGAGCCGCCATAGATCAGGAGTAATCATGCATCATTTTTCCGTTTGGGCGCCGCGGCGCAGCAAGGTTACCGTTCGCGTTGGCGGCAAGGACTACGCCATGCAGGGGCCGTCGTTACGCGGCTATTGGACGGTGGATGTGGAAGAGGCGGGCCACGGCAGCGACTACGCATTTCTGCTGGATGACGATCAGCAGCCGTATCCTGATCCGCGTTCGTTCTGGCAGCCCAAGGACGTGCATTCGTTCTCGCGCGTGCTGGATCACTCCGTCCACAACTGGACCGATGAAAAGTTTCGTCCCGTCCCTCTGCCTGCCGCGGTGATCTACGAGATGCATGTGGGCACGTTCACTGAGGGTGGCACGCTGGACTCTGCGATCGAGCGGCTGGAGTATTTGTGCGAACTCGGCATCACGCACGTTGAGCTGCTGCCCATCTCGTCATTTGAGGGCAAATGGTCATGGGGTTATGACGGCGTTGCGCCGTACGCTCCAGACGAAAGCTACGGCGGTCCGGATGCGGTGAAACGTTTTGTCAACGCGTGCCACGCCAAGGGACTCGGCGTGATTCTGGATGTGGTGATGAATCACTTTGGCCCCGCCGGCAACTACACGCAGCTGTTTGGGCCGTACTACACCGACCGGCACCACACGCCGTGGGGCGCAGCCATCAACCTGGAAGAGGGCGGCAGCGACCAGGTGCGCCGCTACTTTATTGACAACGCGCTGATGTGGCTGCGGGAGTATCACTTTGACGGCCTGCGGCTGGACGCTGTGCATGAGTTGATTGACCGCTCTGCCATGCACTTTCTGGAGCAGCTCTCGCGCGAGGTGGAGGATATGTCGGCTGCTCTGGGGCGTGCACTCTTCCTTATCGGCGAGACGGACCTGAACGATCCCAGGTTTGTGACGCCGCGCGAGGCCAACGGCTATGGCCTGGACGCGCAGTGGTCCGACGATTTTCACCACTCACTGTTCACGCTGCTGCACCATGAAACGAACGGCTACTACCAGGACTTTGGCTCTGTGGAGCATCTGGCCACCGCTCTGCGGCAGGTGTTTTTATATGACGGTCGTTACTCGCGTTATCGCCAGCACAACCACGGCCGCGAGGTGCATAAGATCAGCTATCACCGCTTCCTGGGCTACATCCAGAACCACGACCAGATTGGCAATCGCGCCAAGGGCGAGCGGTTGCAGCACCTGGTGGGCATGCAGAAGGCAAAGCTGGCCGCAGCCGTGGTCATGACGGCTCCGTTTCTGCCCATGATCTTCATGGGTGAGGAGTGGGCCGCGGCCACGCCGTGGATGTACTTTACCGACTTTCATGCGGAGGAACTACGAACGGCCGTGCGTGAAGGCCGCAAGCGCGATTTTCAGCACTTTGGCTGGACAGAGGACGTGCCCGCGCCGGACGCGCCGGAGACCTTTCTCCAGTCGAAACTGCAGTGGGGTGAGCTGGACGAATCTCTGCACCACGAGATGTATTGCTGGTACCGGGACCTGATTCACCTGCGCCGCCGCTCGCTGCCGCTGAACCTGGGCGACTTCAGCCGTATGAACGTGCAATTCAGCGAAGAGGGCCGCTGGATTTACACGGACCGGGGCAATATCCGCACCATGATTAATTTTGCGGAGACCGAAACGGATTTCGCCATTGAACCCCGCTCCGATCTGCTGCTCTCCCGCGGACCGGCGCCGGTCCGCACGGGCGATTGCGTGAAGGTTCCGCCCATGTCAGTGGCAATCTACCACTGGCCACAGCGTCCCATGGACCAGGAGCCCCCCGAATAACGCGGAATCCGAAGCATGGGAACCTAACAAATAACCCCCACGCAGAACGGTTAACCTTGTTTATTGGGATTGGTTACGGTCTGTGGGCTTTCCGCGGGCTTTTCCTCAGAGGTCGGACCACGCCCCGCCCCCGAATTCGGGTGTTGGGGTGTTGTTTCGTGTGGCCGAAAACGACATTTCATGGAAACTTTCCTGCTGCGCATCCGTAACTAATGTGTGTGGCAACATTTTGCCGCCCGGCAGCATCCCCGAAGGCGCATCCTGAACCGTTTCAGGGGCTGGCACACGGGGAGCAACGGACGCGCACCGACACGGATAGAACGCCGGCTAAGCTGGCACACATTGGGAGCCAATCTGTTGAACAATCAAACGTTTCAGCCCTCAAAGGGTTCAGTCTGGATGTCCCGTACGGCACTTGCAGCGGTTTTGCTGGCGACGTCCGGCGTAGCGATCGTCTCAGCTGTTCCGGCGGCAATGGCGCAGGCTCCGGTCGCAGCCGGTCGCGTCCAGGGCACCGTTAAGACCATCTCGGGCAGCACCATTACCGTGGTCGCAGACGCAGGCGGCGCAACTTCCACCGTTACGGTGGCAGACGGCGCCCGCATCCAGCAGAGCGCAGATCTGAAGACCGTCAGCCCCAGCACGCTGGACCAGCTGGCCGTGGGCGATAAGGTGCTGATGATGGGCACTGCGGGCGATGGCGGCAGCTTCAGCGCCAACCGCGTCATTATGATCAAGTCCGCAGCCATTGCGGAGCGTAACCAAAGCAGCCAGGCAGACTGGGCCAAGCGCGGTTCCGGCGGCATCGTAAAGTCCGTCGATCCTGCGGCCAAGACGGTCACCATCAGCTCAGGCGCGCGCACCATCACCCTGAATACCACGGGCACCACGGTGTTTCGCCGTTACGCTCCGGGTTCGGTCAAGTTTGAGGATGCAAAGCCGGGTACGCTGGCTGACCTGCAGCCGGGCGACCAGCTGCGTGTGCGCGGCGATAAGACGCCGGACGGCACCTCTGTTGCCGCCGAGGAAGTCGTCTCCGGTTCGTTCACGAACCTTTCCGGCACCATCGTTTCGGTGAATGCTGCGGCCAACAGTCTGGTCATCAAGGATCTGGCAACCAAGAAGAATGCAACTGTCCTGGTCAGCGATGCCAGCGACGTGCGCAACCTGCCGCCTGAGATGGCTGCACGGTTTGCTCCGCGTCCTGCCGGTGGTGCGGGCGGTGCACGCGGCGGCGGTGCTGGTGCGCCTGCTGGTGGCGGTGCCCCGGCTGGTGATGCTGCTGCAGGCGGCGCGCCCGGTGGAGCTCCCGCGGGTGGTGGTCGTCCCGGTGGTCCTGGCGGTGCAGGTGGACCCGGAGGCGGCTTTGGCGGACGTGGCCCTGGCGGCCGCGGTGGCGCGGGCGACCTGGCGGCTCTGATTCCACGGTTGCCCAAGGCGACACTTGCCGACTTTAAGAATGGCCAGGCGCTGATGATCGTAGCGTCCGGCAGTGCTGCAGGACCTGTAACCGCAGTTACCGTGCTGAGCGGCGTGGAACCTCTGTTGACCGGCCCTGCCGGTAGCGGCATGAGCATCTCGCCCTGGAGCCTGGGCGGCGGTGCCGGCGGCGGCGGTGGTGAAGGCGGCGGCGGTGGCGGCGGTCCGGAATAAACCACACATTTTGAACCAGAACGACCTGAGTTAGAACGACCTGCAAAACTAAGCCGTGCCATATCTGGCACACCACTCAACCTTCCACTGAGGGGCATGATGAATTTTCGCCTTGTAATCTCTCGAGCAGTGTTTTCTGTAGCACTGCTTTCTGTTGGCGCCGCCGCAACCCTGCGGCAGCCGATGGCAGCCGCGCAGGCCGCGGCCAACGTCACCGGCTTTGTGCTGGATCCGGACCAGGCAGCCATTCCCGGCGCCACGGTCACACTGACGCCCGCCAAAGGCACGGCTCTAACCACCACCTCGCGCGCTGACGGTGCTTACACCTTCCGCGGCGTCCCGGCAGGTGTTTATTCCATAACGGTAACCATGCCGGGCTTTGCGTCGTATGTGAAGCAAGGCGTTCGCATAGGTGAAAGCAACCTTGCGCTGAATGCCCCCCTGACGGTTCAGGCAAATTCGACCGAGATCAACGTGACCACGGAAAACACCGTTACCGTCTCGGTCGATCCGGATCAGAATGGCTCGTCCGTGGTCATGAAGGACAAAGACCTGGAAGCTCTCTCAGACGATCCGGATGAGCTCTCCAGCGAACTGTCAGCGCTGGCCGGCCCTTCCGCAGGTCCCAACGGCGGCCAGATTTATGTGGACGGCTTTACCGGCGGCCAGCTGCCGCCGAAGTCCTCCATTCGCGAAATTCGTGTCAACCAGAACCCCTTCTCGGCACAGTTCGATAAGCAGGGCTTTGGCCGTGTGGAAGTTTTCACCAAGCCGGGCACGGACAGCTATCACGGCAGCGCCAGCATCCAGGGCAACGACAAGTCGTTCAATACGTCCAGCCCGTTCCTTGGCCCTACGAACTCTCAGCCGGATTACCACCGCATCTTCTTCATCGGATCGTTGACCGGACCGCTGACCAAGACCAGCTCCTATTCCATGGCCGGCAGCTATCGCGACATTGAAGACAATGCAATCTTTGCGGGTAACATCATCAGCACCGGCCCCACCTCCAATGTGCTTTGCGCGCCGGGCAACACGGCGTGCTCTGTGAATCCCTTGCCGGGTGCATACCTCGCTACATTCCATCCGCAGAAGCGCTACGATCTGACGCCGCGTATCGATCTTGCCCTGGGTAAAAACAACACCCTTACGGTGCGCTACCAGTTCGTGAGCAATAACCAGACCAACGCCGGCCTGGGCGCTACGTCGCTGAACACAACTGCCTACAACACCGGGAACAAGGAAAACCAGTTCACACTGAGCGATACGCAGATTCTGAGCCAGAAGGTGATCAACGAAACCCGCCTGCAACTGGTGCGTACGATCGCGACGCAGACTCCGTTGTCCACGCTGCCCACGCTTTCTGTCGCAGGTGTGTTCACGGGTGGCGGTTCCAGCGGCGGCGTTCAGAACGGCACGAACGATCACCTGGAGCTGCAGAACTACACCTCCGTTGCCTTGAGCAAGAACTTCATCCGCGCCGGCGGCCGTCTCCGCGTCTTTCGCGAGGCGACGTACGATACTTCCGGATCGAACGGAACGTTTACCTATGCCAGCACCTCTGCCTACATTGCCGGCACGCCGCAGCAGTATCGTCAGACAGCAATCTTCACGCCCAAGACGAACGCGAGCCTGGTGGATGTGGGTCTGTACGCGGAAGACGACTGGCGCATCAAGCCGAACATGACGATCAGCTACGGCATGCGTTATGAGGCGCAGACAGACATCAACAGCAAGGCTGACCTTGCGCCGCGCTTCGCCATCTCCTATGGCATCCCGCGTAAGAATGGCAGCCCGACGACCGTCATCCGTACCGGCTGGGGTGTGTTCTACGACCGCTTTGTGATTTCGGACGTACTCAATGCCTACCAGCAGAACGGCATCAACCAGACCACATATGTTTACCGTGCGCCGGGAGCGGGTTGCGGTCCCAGCAACGTAGCAGCTTGCGGCGCGCAAACAGCGTCCTCCAGCACGCCCTATCAGCTTGCGCCAAATCTTCGCAGCTCCTACCAGATGCAGGCCGCAGTGGGCCTGGATCAACAGGTGGGCAAGCGCACTACGATTTCGTTCAACTACTTGAACACCAATGGCGTTCACCAGTTCGAGTCGCGCTCTATTCCGACCACGGGCAGCTACACGACGGGCGGAATCTTGTATTCCTACCAGTCTGGCGGTGTGTACCGTCAGAACCAGTTCATCGTCAACTTCCGCACCCAGCTGTCGCCCAAGTTCTCTCTCTTTGGCTACTACACACTGAACGGGGCCAACTCCAACGCTAACGGTGCGGACGCATTCCCGACGGACAGCCTGAACCCCAAGACGGATTACGGACGTGCTCTGTTCATCCAGAAGCACCGTATCTTCATGTTTGGCAACATGACGTTACCGTTTGCCGTCAACCTCAGCCCGTTCCTCAGCTTCAACACCGGCAACTACTACAACATCACGACTGGAACCGACGTCAACTCTGACTCGGTCATCAACGACCGCGCCGGCTTTGCCAACGGCGTCTCCGGCAACTGCAAGACGTACTCGGACTTCATCTCCACAGGCATTACCGCAGCCAACCGCGTAAGCCCCGGTTATTGCACCGGCCCGTCGAACGTGCAGTTCAACATGCGCATTGTGAAGGCGTTTGGCTTTGGCAAGCGCGCAGGCGCTGCTGGCCAGGGTGGCCCCGGTGCTGGCGGCCCTCCTGCCGGCGGTGGCGGCGGAGCACGTGGTGGCGGCGGTGGTGGCGGAGCACGTGGCGGCGGC
>JAMFTB010000089.1 GCA_026225595.1 Terriglobus sp.
CTTGATCTGGATCACTTCAAGAGCATCAACGACACGCATGGCCACCTGGTGGGCAGCCGACTGCTTGCTGAAGTGGGCGACATGATCAAACGTGTTGTCGGCGTGCAGAATCCTGCATTCCGTTATGGCGGCGATGAGTTCGTCGTGCTACTGCCGGACCACACCAAGCGCGCCGGCCGTGAGGTGGCAACGCGCCTGTTTCAGGCTCTGCGTGAACGCCGCTTCCTGGCCGACGAAGGCCTGTCGCTGGAGCTGCGCGGATCTTTTGGCATGGCCACGTTCCCGGACGACGCAACCAGCATTGAGGGCATCATTAAAGCGGCAGACGACATGATGTATGCCGTCAAAGGCAGCACGCGCGACAACCTGGCCATCGCCGGGCTGGGCAACGTCTTCAAGCCGGGAACGATTGAAGGCGCAACGTCAGCTGCCAGTGATTTTACGGAGCAGAGCGGCGGGGAGCCAGCACTGGCGCATGCCTCTCCTCAGGCAAAATCGCATCGCGATTAGCCGGAGCCTTCGGCTGCACACCAAAGTCCCACACGCCGGTGTTCACCGTCTTCGCGTCGATCACTTCCATCAGCGCGTACTCGCCAAACGACAGCGTTTCGCGCGGCACAATCTTTAACCAATGCCCGCCGGGCAGCAACGTGCTGGTAGTCTGCACCACGTCTGCCTGGCGCGTACTGCCACCCAGCAGGTTGATGGAAAAGCTGGTCACCACGCGCACATCGCGGCGGATGTCCACGCGCACAATCACGTACGTGCTTTGGGGCGAAGGCTTCTCCACCTTGCGGTCGTTGCGGTTGTCGCTGGTATCCACCTGGAATGCGCCACCGCGCGCCGGCACCTCATCGTCATCGTCCATGCGGACAAAGATCTCCGGCTCGCCTACATGCATCTGCACCGGCGCACGTTCTCCCTTGATCTCAACCAGCTGGTGCGCGTGCGAGAACGGATTGATGGTCTGCCGCAGAATGTTGTGCGCCGTCTGCCGGTTCAACTCACCGTCTGTCTGCTGCAGGATGGCAAGCTGCGGCTGCCCCTGGTAGACGTCCAGCGCCAGCACGGAATCCTCATCGGGTAGATGCAGATTTTTCGCTACCTCCGGCGTTCGCGCCGCGCGATCCGCCTCTTCCTTCGCCAGCTCAGGATCAATCACCACCTGCGGCACGCCGGCCTGGTGCGCATCCCCCCGAGCATCGCGCTGCTGCTGCCACTTCTGCGTCGCATCCATGTCCACCAGCCGCAGCGGAATCACCTCTTCCTGCGCGCCTCGCTCCGCAGAAAGATAGAAGACATTCCCGCCATCCACGCGATACGAAAGCACCACCTGGAAGGTGCCGTCCTTCAGGTACAGCCGCTTACGCTGCAAACCATTGCCGGGCGCAGTCTCACGCGGCAGCGCAGGACGATCCTGCCCTACGGCAACATGCGGCAAGAACGGCAAAATCATCGTGCTAAGCAGAACAAAACGAAGAGCGTGCATGGCAGGTAGAAGTTTAGACGCTGCAACGCAATAAAGCGCAGTAAGCACCGCTATAGCTGTCCTGCCGGACAGGCCCGCTACGCGCGGTGCGGGCGTTTGCACGCCTTTTTACTGCTTCGCGTAGCCCTCCCGTTGGTCGGGATGAAATTTGATCCCGACCAACAGGAGGGGCGGGAAGAAGCCAGTAAAAAGGTGTGTGAGCACCCGCCCTCCGCGCAGGAGGCCCATCCGGCAGGACACGTATCTCTTTGCCGTTCTTCGGCGCGGTCATCCACGCATCGTGGAGACAACTGCCGCCATCCAACGGAACATGAGCATTTCGAAGACATTCCAACTCGGCGGCGACCTTACCATCAACCGGATCGGCTACGGTGCCATGCGCATTACCGGCGAGGGTGTCTGGGGTCCGCCCAAGGATCACGACGGCGCAATCAAGGTTCTGAAGAAAGCCGTGGAACTGGGCGTCAACTTCATTGACACAGCCGACAGCTACGGACCGTACGTCAGCGAAGAGCTGATTGCCGAAGCGCTTGCGCCGTACAAGAAGGGCGTCATCATTGCCACCAAGGGCGGCCTGTGCCGCACAGGCCCCATGAAGTGGCTGCCCGTTGGCCGTCCTGAGTATCTGGAGCAGGAGGTGCACATGAGCCTGCGCCGCCTGAAGACGGACGTGATCGACCTGTGGCAGCTGCACCGCATCGATCCGAAGGTGCCTGTTGAAGAGTCCCTCGCACCCAGCGTGCAGTTGCAAAAGGCAGGCAAGATCAAGCACATTGGCCTAAGCGAAGTGACGCCCGCGGAGATTGAGAAAGCGCGCAAGGTGGCCACCATCGTCTCCGTACAGAACGAGTACAACCTGAGCCAGCGCAAGAGCGAAGCCACGCTGGAATACTGCGAGAAGAACAACCTCGCCTTCATCCCGTGGTTCCCGGTTGCATCCGGCAAGCTGGCAAAAGAAGGCGGCCCGCTGGACACCGCGGCGAAGAAGCACAACGCTACCGTCTCCCAGCTATCGCTGGCATGGCTGCTGCACCGCAGCCCGGTCATCATTCCCATCCCCGGCACCACTTCCGTCGAGCACCTGGAGGAGAACGTCAAGTCAGCGAATGTCGAATTGAGCGATGCTGAATGGAAAGCACTGGAAGACGCAGCGAAGTAACTCTCACTGCAGCACAAACGAAAGGCCTCGCATGATGCGAGGCCTTTCTACTTTATGAGCTGTCATCCCGCAGCGAAGCGGAGAGATCTGCTTTTTCACTTCTTTAGATTTGTCATCCTGAGCGAAGAGCAGTGAAGTCGAAGAGCCTGTCCTGAGCTTGTCGAAGGAACCTGCATTTCGCCGGCAGCGCCACAAATGTCCCTGGCAAACCTAGAACGTTTCCCCCACCATCTCCTCACTCTTCTTCCAAAGAGCCTCAGCATTCGCCGGGTCAAGCGCATACGCGCGAACACCCTCGCTGACCGGCGTAATCACCACATCATCCCCAACGATGCGGCTCACATGGCAGTTCTCGCAATACTTCGCGCCAACCTCGTCTGCCTTGCCAACAAACCCAGCCCACACCGACGTCGCCGCGCCCTGCGGAGCCGACTTCCACTCAAACGGCCCCTGCCCCTGCTCTGCCAGTGTTTTGTTGATCTGCTCCATGAACTGCTCAATGCCGCCGGGAGGCATGTGCCGTGCCAGCTCCGTCGCAATGCCGCCCGGATGCACCGCCGCTGCACGCACGCCATGCGCCTTATGCCGAGCATCGAACGCAACGGCGAATAGGATGTTCGCCGTCTTCGACCGGCCGTACGCAACAAACGGCTCATACGGTGTGTGCTCAAAGTTCGGGTCGTTCAGATCGACATTCGAGAACCGATGTCCGGAGGATGCCAGGCTCACAAACCGTCCGCCATCCTTAATCAGCGAGGCAATGCGGTTCACGAAGACAAAGTGACCCAGATGATTGGTGCCGAACTGCATGTCAAAACCATCCGCGGTCTTCCACTGCGGCGTCGCCATCACACCGGCATTCGCAATCACCACGTCGAACTTCTCACCCTTTGCGTTCAATGCATCGGCAGCCGCGCGCACGCTGGCAAGGTTCGCCAGGTCAAGCTCGATCAGTTCAAAGCTGCCACCACCTGTCTGCGCAGCCGCACGCACCTCGGCAGTCGCCGTCTCTGCCTTGGCAAGATCACGCGCCGCACCCACCACGTGCGCTCCGTGAGCCACCAGGGTCCGCGCGGTCTCAACACCAATGCCTGCGGACACACCCGTTACCAGCACGCGCTTGCCCTTTAGATCAACGCCTGCCAACACTTCATCCGTCGTGCTCTTCGCTCCGAAAACGCTCATCTCTGCCAATCTTCCTGCCGCAATCCACGCGGCGAATCCCAAAATTCAGTTGCGCACCGGCAACTTTGCCTGTGCAATAGACGGAGACACTCTCCGGAATAGTAGATAACCGGAGAGTCCCTCCGGATGCAATTCTTCAGTGAATAAAAAAACTGCCCAACCCGCGCCACCACCCCGCAAGCCTCGCGCGGATGCCGCGCGCAATCGCGAGCTCATCCTCACCACCGCACGGGAAGCATTCACAAAGCTGGGAGCCGACGTCACGATGGACGACGTTGCGAAACAGGCAGGCATCGGTCCGGGCACACTCTATCTCCACTTTCCCAACCGGGATGCATTGGTTGAAGCTGTCTATCGCGGCGAGGTAGAAAAGCTGGCAACCGCACAGCGAGAGCTCTCGCAGTCGCAACCGCCTGTGGAAGCATTACGCGCGTGGATGAAGATGTTCGTCGACTACATCGCCACCAAGCAGATCATCGCTCCCGTTCTCAACAACATCGTCGGCGGTCCATCGCGCATCTACGACAGCACCACAGAGGTTCTCGTCACAGCCATCACAGCGCTGGTGCAACGAGCGGTCGAATCAAAAGACATTCGCCCCGACATTGACCCCATGGACCTGATCCGCGCTCTCGCAGGCGTCCGCTACATCGCTCCCGCACCCAACTGGGCTGAGAGCGCCAAGCTCATGGTGGACGTCCTCATCCTCGGTTCGCGCCCTGCCTAAGCGTTCAAACGCCACTCACCGGGAGTCGCGCCGGTCCTCATGCGGAAGCTCCGCACGAAGTTCGTTGCGGACGAAAAGCCCGTGCCTGCTGCAATCTCAGCAATGGTCAGGTGCGGCACCTTCAGCAACATCTTCGCGCGCTCCACACGCTGGCCCAACACATACTGATGCGGCGTAACGCCGGTGCTTGCGCGAAACAGATGCGCAAAGTGGAACGCGCTCACGCCAACCTCCGCGGCCAGCTGCTCCAGCTTCAGTTCGCCATCCAGATGCGCCTCAATGTACTCCAGCAGCCGACGCATGCGTGGCAGCGGAATGCCTCCGCGAGCATCATGCATCTCAACCGGCACAGAGGCATGATGCCGCAACAACGTGCTGGCCAGTGACAGGCCCAGCAGCTCACCATACAGAGCGCCCGCAGGCCAACCCTGTTCTGCCTCGCGCCCCATCTCTGTCAGCAGCAGCCGTAGCCGGTCATCCTGCAGGTGCCAGCGATTTGCAAACGATGGCAGATCGCGCGCGCCAGCCTCCTGCGCCACGCGCTCCATAAATGACGCATCCAGCGACACAATCAGGCGGTCGCTGGTGCCGTCCCACCGTAGGCGGTCGCTGGTGCCCGCGCCCAGCAGAATCATCGACCCCGCAGTCGGCGTCTCCACACCGTGGCGGCCATCGCACCACCACTCCAGCCCAACGGAGCCGCGCGTCTGCAGGTGCAGGCAAAAACTTGCGTGCTCATGCTGCGGAATTTCAATGGACCCAACGGTATGCCGCTCCAACACCACGCCGCGCCAGGGCGAATCGGCAGAAGAAAACTGCGGCCGCCCCGGCACCAGCGGCACCACGCGGTTCGCCCTTACAACTGAGACGCGATCTGGGCCGCCATGCTCCACACATCTACTATGC
>JAMFTB010000090.1 GCA_026225595.1 Terriglobus sp.
AGCAGCAGTGGGAGCTGGAGCGACGGTTCAAAGTATTTGAAAAGGAGACGCGATGAAGCAGGCTCTTACAGTTCTCTGGCAGACGATTGTGATGGTGATAGTGGCGTGGGCCGGCTTTCTTGTTGGCATGTTTGTGCCTGCGCTGCGCGTCTCGCGCGTGGTTGGCCACACAGCCATCAGCGTACGCACGTACGACTTTGACTGGTTGATTGCAGTGCTGCTCGTCTACCTGCTGTTCCTTGCAGTGGGTGCAGCAACCAAGCGCCTGCGCGAGACAGCCATCACCGCTACCTCGGCAGTGGTCATCGCGATCGCCATGCTGGTGCTGTTCACGCAGATCGGCGTCAAGGACACATCGCTCATTGGATAAAAAACAGTACGCAGCGATCGCCGCGAATCCGCTGCGTTCGCTGCGCTCTGCTCTTGTTCCACGTTCCGCGGAACTCTCAAGACTTGGATTAAGTGCCCAGCCACTCCAGCGGCGTGGTGAAGCGTAGCGCCGGACGCTGCAGCAGCGTGCGTGTCACGGTGATGGTGTCCGCGCGCGATGCTGGTTCGGCTCCATCCAAGTGCGACGCATCGTGCAGCAGAATGTTGCTGGCTTTGCCGCGGCTCCTGTTGTAGGCCATGCCTTTATCGATACGAGAAAGGATGGCGGGAACGCCGATGGGGTCCCAGTCATGCGCCGTCACATTCCACATTACCGGCGTCAGCCCAAGCACGCGTGCGGTGCGCAAAACGCTGCGGGTGCGTGCGCCATATGGAGGACGAAACAGCACCGGCTTCACGCCGATTGTGTCTTCGATGGTCTGCTGGCAACGAGTGAGTTCCTCGCGCACACGCGCCTTGTTCTTCTTCGCAAGATTCGGATGCATCGACGTGTGGTTGCCGATGACGTGGCCTGCAGCTGCCACGCGGCGCGCCAGCTCCGGATGTTTGCGGACGTGTTCGCCAATGAGGAAGAAGGTTGCGGTGACGTTGTGCTCTGCCAGCAGGTCCAACAGCGCGGGCGTGTTGCGCGGGCTGGGGCCGTCGTCATACGTAAGCGCAACGGCGTGCGTGCTGCCCGTGTCGTTTGGCCCGGCGATCAGCGTGCGCCCAAAGATCTGCGATGTGGGCCAGTTGGCTGCATAGGCATAGCCGCCAGCCATAAGGCCGGCAGCGGCGGCAACAGCACCCAGATCAGCAAGCGCGTTCATCAGAACCCTAGTCTACTGATGCGGCGGTTGCGCGTCCGCGCCACGCACGCAGCGCATACACGGCAAGCCCGCTGATCAGCACCAGCGTGACCGGCCGCAGCTCCACCAGCAGGTGCGGTCGCGAGAGCAGGATGTAGACAAATCCGCACATGGCAACCAGTGTTGGCAGGGGATACAGAGGCATGCGGAAGCGGCCGGGCAGCACGCGTTCGCGACGATGGCGAGGCAGCATGACGGCCACGCCCTGCAGCAGAAACTGGAAGACGATGCGCACCACAACCAGCGAAGCAATCACCTCCTGCAGACGGAACAGGCAACACAGCAGCGTGATGCCGCACAGCGTAAGCAGTGCCACGGTGGGGATGCGGTGGCGTGAATGCAGGCGCGCAAAGATCGCGGGAAAGTTGCCGTCCTGCGCGGCCGCGTATGGAATGCGCGAATAGCCCAGCAGCAGCGCGAAGACAGACGCAAGCGATGCCACCGCAATCAACACCACCGCAAAGCTGGCCGCGCCGTGCGCCCACGCGTGCGATGCAAAGGCCTGCTGCACGAATGCGGCAACCGTGTACTGTCGCGCGCCTGCGTCCTCACCCATCAGCGACTGCCACGGCAGCACGCCCAGCACGGCCGTGTTCATCAGCAGATACAGCGTGCCCACGATTGCGATGGAGCCAAGCACCGCGCGCGGAATGGTGCGCTCCGGGTTGCGCACCTCCGCGCCCAGGAAGCATGCGTTGTAGTAGCCCCAGTAGTCATACGCGGAGATCAATAGACCGCCACCAAGGCCCATGACGAATGCGCTGTCCAGGTGAAAGGCTCCCGGCGGATAAGAGAACGCGCGCGCCGAGGAGAAGTGCGTGAAGCCAATGACGATGACGGCGACCAGCGTCAGCAGTACCACCACGCCCAGCGCCTTGGTAGCCTGACCCACCTTGCGCACAGGCTGGAACAACAGCGCGGTGCAGGCGATGCATGCAGACATGGCGATGGCGTTCTGCGCTGCGTGACCAATGTTCGGCAGAAACCAGCGCAGATACTGGGCAAAGCCAATGCATCC
>JAMFTB010000091.1 GCA_026225595.1 Terriglobus sp.
CAGATACTGGGCAAAGCCAATGCATCCGGATGCGATGGAAAGCGGCGCGGAAAACAGCAGCTGCCATGCATATAGAAATGACAGCGGCCGTCCCAGTCGAGGTCCATAGCTGTGTTTCAGATACGCGTACGAGCCGCCGGCCTCAGGGTGCGCCGTACCCAGTTCGCTCCACGTGCATCCGTCCGCCAGTGACAGGACCGCGCCCAGCAGCCAGCCCAGCATGGCCTGCGGGCCGCCCATGACGGTGACAATGAGCGGCAGCGTGATGAACGGACCAACGCCCACCATGTCAATAATGTTGGCGCCCAGAGCGACCGCCGTACCCATGCCGCGTTGAAGTCCGCGACCTTCGCCGCGGTGTAGGCCGCGCGGCGGGTGGTGGGTCACGGTGGGCGAGTGGCTCATGCGCCTGATGGTATCGCGTCGGCTGCAGACCGCGCCTTACAGGCTGCCGAGTCCGAGCAGCAGCCTGCTGCATCCAACAGGCACGGCAAAAACTGCGTAGCGCTCCCAAGGCCGGGATGCGGTACATTCCCATTACACGCACACGCATTGACACAACGGCATCACCCAATCGCCATGCAACGGAGGAGAGACTGTGAAGCGATTCCATTGGCAGGCGCTTGGTGCGCGGCTGACGTTCATAGCGACGCCGCTGGCTTTCGTTGCAGCGCCGCTGGCGCTGGTTGCAGTACTGGCGCAGCCACTGGTCTTTGCGCAGACCGCGCCGCAAACCGCTCATGACACAGACGAGCTGCATGTGCAGCCATCCGCTTTCGCGGTGCCGCTGCCGTTTGATCGTGGAGCGGCGGGCCTGGCTCAGTCGCTGCGCAAGCTCAGCACGCGCGCAAGCCTCATCCAGATCAACGCCCATCCTGACGATGAAGATGGCGGCACGCTGGCCTATGAAAGCCGTGGCGTGGGCGCGGTAGTTTCGTTGCTCAGCCTGAACCGCGGCGAAGGCGGCCAGAATGTGATGACCGGCGACTTCTGGGATGGCCTGGGCATCCTGCGCACGCAGGAGCATCTGGCGGCCAACCACTACTACGACGTGCACCTGTACTACACGCGCGTTGCTGACTTCGGCTTCAGCAAAACGCGCGAGGAGACGCTGCAGCAGTGGGGGCATGAGCGTGTGCTGGGCGATGCGGTGCGCGTGGTACGCGAGACGCGGCCCATGGTCATCACGTCGGTCTTCTCGGGGAATGTGTCTGACGGTCACGGCCACCACCAGACCGCCGGTGTTACCGCGCAGGAGGTCTACAGCGCGGCAGGCGACCCCACGATGTTTCCAGAGCAGATCAAGGAAGGTCTGCGGCCGTGGACGCCGTTGAAGGTCTACGCGCGCGCGCCGTTTGCACGCGCCAACGGCAACACCGTGTATGACTACGCCACGGGCAAGACGGAGCCGCTGCTCTACAAGAATTACGTCACCGGCGAAGAGATGAAGTTTGTGCCGCCTGCGACGGTCACCGTGCCGTCGGGCAGCTACAACGCTCTGTTTGGTGAGAGCTATGCGCAGCTGTCGCGCGAGGGTTTGAACCAGCAGAAGTCACAGAACGGTGGCGTTGCAGTGCCGCTGCCGGGCCGTGCAGATGCCAGCTACCACCTGTACGCTTCGCGCGTGGGCGGAGCCACGCTGCCCACGCACGAGAACAACTTTTTCGATGGAATTGATACGTCGATTGAGGCCATTGCGTCCTATCTTCCGCAGGCGGAGCAGGCCGCGGCGCGCACAAAGCTGGAAACCATTGACGCGCAGGTAAAGGAAGCCACCGCGAAGTTCGATGCAAACGATCCCACGAAGTCCGCGCCTGCGTTGGCAAAGGGTTTGGAGCTGACGCGTGCGCTCATCGCAGGACTCCGCACAGAAAAGCTGCCGGAAGATGATCGCTACAACGCGCTCTTCGAACTGGAGACGAAGGAGCGGCAGTTCAACGAGGCACTGGGTCAATCGCTGGGCATGAGTATGGTTGCCGTGGTGCAGACTGGCCCAAGCGGCCGCGCGCCTGAAGGTCCAGGCGGCCCGCAGGCACAGCCGGTTTCACAGACGGTCATTGCAGGCGAAAGCTTTGGCGTAAACGTACACATTGCAGACCAGGGCAGTGCGCCGGTGCAGGTTGATTCCATCACGCTGGTGCCCGCACTTGGCGGTGACTGGAAGACGCATGCGCCGCAGCCAGAGGCTGCATCGCCCGCTGCAGCGCTACCTCCAGATTCTGAGGCTCCGCCCACAACAGCAGGCCGTGGCCGCCGTGGCAATAGCGCTGCTTCCGGATTTGCAACGGGCCCGCTTGCCGCTGGCGTTGCCGTGGATGACTATCTCTCCGCAACCGTGCCCGCAGACGCGCAGCCCACGGAGCCATACTTCTCGCGGCCCTCACTGGAGCAGAGCTACTACGACATCAAGGACCCGCGCTGGCTGACGTTGCCTACGGAGCCTTATCCGCTGTCCGCATCGGTGGCATACACCTTTGCGGGCGTGCATGCGGAGCTGACAGGCGTGGTGCAGACCACGCACCGCTACAACGGCATTGGCGTCGTTGCAGAGCCGCTGCTGATTGCGCCTGCCATCTCCGTTGTTGTTTCGCCCGCCAGCGGTGTGCTGCCGCTCTCGTCAAAGGCGCTGGCGCTGCAGGTTACGGTGCACAGCAGCGTGAAGGGGCCGGCACTGGGCACGCTGAAGCTTGATCTGCCCAAGGGCTGGACGGCTGAGCCTGCCAGCACCACATTCAAAACCGTACGCGACAACGATGACGTGGTGCTGAAGTTCCAGGTGTTTACACCGGGCCTTGCGAAGAAGAGTTACCGCATTACCGCCGTGGCCGACTACAACGGCAAGCAGTACACGGAAGGCTTCACCACCATCGGCTATCCCGGCGTGCGGCCTTACCCGCGCTACTTTCCGGCAACCAGCAACGTTACCGGTGTGGATGTAAAGGTGGCGCCTGCATTGCGCGTGGGCTACGTCATGGGCTCTGGTGACGACGTGCCGGAGACGCTGCGTGAGATTGGCATTGAGCCGGTGCTGCTGAGCGATGCAGAGCTGCAGCGCGGCAATCTGAATCCCTATGACGCCATTGTGCTGGGCGTGCGCACCTACACGGCGCGGCCTGCGCTGCGCGGAGCCAACAGCCGCCTGCTGGACTATGCGCGCAACGGCGGCACCGTCATCGTGCAGTATCAGGACGCAGCGTTTGATCACGACTACGGCCCCTATCCGCTCTCAGTCCCAGGCGACCAGGGCCACACCGTCGTTGAGGAGGATGCAAAGGTCAGCATCCTGAAGCCGACCGATCCGGCGATGACGTGGCCCAACCAGATTGTGCCCACGGATTTTGACAACTGGGTGGAAGAGCGCGGCCACGGCTTCCCGAAGTCGTTCGCTCCGGAGTACACCGCGCTGACTGAGGTGCATGACACTGGCCAGGACCCGCAGCAGGGCGGTGTGATTTACGCCAAGACGGGCAAGGGCTTTTACGTCTACCTGGCCTACGCCTTCTTCCGCGAGATGCCGGAAGGCGTGCCCGGTAGCTTCCGCATCATGGCAAACCTGTTGAGTTTAGGTAAGAATCCTTACTTTTCGCACCTGCTGTCGTCCGATCCGGCGCAGGGAGTGAAGAACGGACCCGCGTATTCGCCTGAGCGTTGAGCCTAAGCGGCCAGCTCAGTCCGCACAGTAGGGCTGACGGCTGGTTGCCAGAAACCTCAGCGGATCGATCGTCGTCCAGTTATCCCTGCAGAGGACGTCGTCAAAGGGCACAGGCTTGATTCAAGGCACCTGATCTTCCGGATGACGTAAGATGTCATGTGGTGTCAATACGAGCGGTTCACGTGGTAGCCTGTCGGCTTCTGGAAGGCCCACCGGTGTGGACGGATTCTCCCCAGGCGCCTGGGGCTTCGCATCCATACCAACCAGGTTAGCCGGTATGCGGATCTTTGCCGGGTGAGGGTCGCCGAGCTGGATGTGCACATAGCTGTACTTCAATGTGCCGATAGCGGGTTTGGTGACGGTACTCTTCAGGTGCAGCTGGAGGCTTGGGGCGTACCAGGAATCAACAGTCTGTTGCTTTGCACCCACTCCATACGCTGAATGCGTATACAGCGTCGGAATCCCCTCAACCTTCGGGGCATCTGGTGGCAGAGTCAGCGGATCAGGGCCAGGCGCCTGTCGGGTACCGCGGAAGGGATAACGGGTTCCATGCTTTGCGCCCCGCTGCCAGCTACCTATGTAGCCGGCTACCGGGTCAATGAAATCAATCTTCGTGCCTTTCTTATTGGAGTAGGTCGTTTCCCACCGCGAACGGCCCTGGCGGTCACGGTAAAATTTCTGTTCGCCATGCACCGGTACAGGGTTTGGGGAGTTGACTGCGGGCTGGTAATCCAGCATGAGCACAGCCGACACGGGTTCGTTAAGCGGCTGCCACCCACAGTTAACCGGCAAAAAATCCTGTGTTGCCCCGGGCATTTGCGCCTGCCCAATAACAGGCAACGCAACCAGGAAGACGGCAAACGAAAGCACGCGACGTGTGCGCATAGCTGCAAGTTAAACGCAGGCGCATAACACGCAAAGCGAAAACTTCCGCCGCGGCATGAACCATTCCCGCAATGGGCGGTAAGTGCCGCGTTTACCACAAGCGCTGCAAGCGACGCAGTCCCACCGCACATGCGACACTAGAAGCGTGAGCCAGCACCCAGCCATCCCACTCGAGGCGGAGGCAGCAGCCACCGCACAGGTTCCCACGCCGTGTACTGTGACGGCGGAGCTCCTCAAGGTCCACAACATCACCGACGAGGAGTACGCCAAAATCCTCGCGACGATGGGCCGCACGCCATCGCTTACTGAGCTCGGCATCTACTCCGTCATGTGGAGCGAGCACTGCAGCTACAAGAGCAGCCGCGTCCACCTGAAGCGCCTGCCCACCAAAGGCACGCGCACCAGC
Organism: Terriglobus sp.; assembly: GCA_026225595.1. Taxonomy (GTDB): domain Bacteria; phylum Acidobacteriota; class Terriglobia; order Terriglobales; family Acidobacteriaceae; genus Terriglobus. The sequence goes on from JAMFTB010000091.1 coordinate 4,944, forward strand.
GGCCCCGGCGCGGTCATGCAGGGGCCCGGCGAAAACGCCGGCATTATCGACGTGGGCGACGGCTGGGCCTGCGCCTTCAAGATCGAAAGCCACAACCACCCCAGCTACATTGAGCCGTATCAGGGCGCAGCCACCGG
>JAMFTB010000092.1 GCA_026225595.1 Terriglobus sp.
AAAGGTGCGTGAGCACCCGCCCCGCGCGTAGCGGGCCCGTCCGGCAGGACAAGTGTTCACTAGAATGAACAGATGCCCCGTATCTACATGGACGCCAATGCCACCACGCCCGTCCTGCCGGAGGTTGTGGAGGCGATGCTTCCCTTCTGGAATGAACGTTTCGGCAACGCCAGCGCCGTGCATGGCTTTGGCCGCGGAGCGCGTGGCGGCATTGAGGCCGCGCGTGATCAAGTCGCGAAACTGATCGGCGCAAAAGCCAACGAGATTACCTTTACCAGCGGCGGCACGGAGAGCGATAACCTCGCGCTCTTCGGCGTGCTCAAACCGGGCGATCACCTCATCGTGAGCGAGATGGAGCACGAGGCTGTACTGCAGGCGGCTGAGTATCTGGCGAGCCGAGGCGTTGCCGTCTCGCACGTAGGTTGCGATGGCAATGGCGTGGTTCATGCGGAAGCAGTCAAGGCGCTGATGCGTGCAGAAACAAAGCTCGTCAGCGTGATGCTTGCAAACAACGAGACGGGCGCCATCCAGCCCATACGCGCGATTGCAGATGTGGCCCACGCAGGCAATGCCCTGCTGCATACCGACGCGGTGCAGGCCTGCGGCAAGATTCCGATTGATGTTGCGGAGCTTGGCTGCGATCTGCTCAGCATCTCCGCACACAAGATGTACGCGCCGCAGGGCGTGGGTGCGCTGTGGGCGCGCAAGGGCGTTGAGATTGCGCCCATGCTGCACGGTGGCGCGCACGAGCGTCGCAAACGTGCCGGTACAGAGAACGTTCCAGGCATTGTCGGCATGGGCAAGGCAGCGGAGCTGGCGAAGGTCTGGATGGCTGACGGCGGTAGCGACGCGCTTGCAAATGTTCGCGACACCTTTGAGCGCACGCTGTGCGAACGCGTCGAACGCATCACCGTCAACTGCGTTGGAACATCGCGTGTGTCGAACACGTCGTCCCTGCGCATTGAGGGTGTCAGCGCGGAGGAGCTCGTCATCTCGCTGGACATGATGGGTCTCGCCATCAGCGGCGGATCGGCCTGCCAGAGTGGCGCGGTTGAGGCATCGCACGTGCTGCGCGCAATGGGCCTTACCGATGCGGAGGCGCGCAGCAGCGTCCGCTTCTCGCTGACGCGGCACACCACGGTTGACGATGTGATGGAAGCCGCAGGCATCGTTGCAGACGCCGTAAAGCTTCTCCGTTCCGTCCGCCAACAACTTTAAAAGCATGTCCTGCCGGCCTCCAGAGGAGCGGCTGAAGCCGCTTATCCCGACCAACGGGAGGGCCAAGGCGAAGCCAGTAAAAAGGCGTGGAAACGCCCGCCCTCCGCGCAGGAGGCCCGTCCGGCAGGACCCAAGGTGCGAAAATAGACGTTGATGATTGCCGCAATGGACAATCCGACGAACAGCGCCCCAATTGGCGTGCCAACTGCGCCTGACCCGGCGAGCACCATTGCCGTGGCCATGAGCGGCGGTGTGGATTCGTCTGCGGTTGCTGCGCTGCTGCAAAGCCAGGGTCACACGCTCGTTGGTCTTACGTTGCAGCTTTGGGATCAGCGTCGTCTCGCGGGCAAGGGTGGCATACCGGAGCAGGTGACCGGCCGCTGCTGCTCGCTGGATGATGTGTATGACGCGCGACGCGTGGCGGAGCAACTGGGCATGCCGTACTACGTGGTGAACCAGCAGCGCCGCTTTGAGCAGGATGTGGTGCAGCCCTTTGTGAGCGAGTACCTCGCAGGCCGCACGCCCATCCCCTGCACGCTGTGCAACAACCACCTGAAGTTTGATGAGCTACTGAAGACCGCGCGCGGCATTGGCGCAGAGCGTGTTGCCACCGGCCACTATGCGCGCGTTGCATTTGATGATGCACGCGGTCGCTGGCTGCTGATGCGTCCCGCGGATCGTTCAAAAGACCAGACTTACTTCCTGTTTGGACTGACTCAGGAGCAGCTGAGCCGCACGCTGTTTCCACTGGGCGAGATGCAGAAGCCCGCCGTGCGCGCGATGGCGGAGGAGCATGATCTGCGTGTGGCCCACAAGCCGGACTCGCAGGAGATCTGCTTCATTCCCGGCGGCGACTACCGCGCTTTTCTGGATGCATATCTCGCCGAACAAGGCCGCACCGTGCCGGACACTGCAGGTGCGATGGTCACGGCCGACGGCGAAGTTGTAGGCGACCACGCGGGCATCCACGGCTTTACCGTGGGCCAGCGCAAGGGCGTGCAGCAGAATTTGCACGCGCATCATGCGGAGCCGTTTTACGTGCTGGGCATTGAGCCTGCGAGCAATCGCGTTGTGGTTGGGCAGGAGATCGAACTGCATACGCGCAACGGCGTTGCAGATCGCGTGAACTGGATTGCAATCGATGCTCTCCGCGAACCGATCCGCGTGCTCGCGAAGATTCGCCACCGGCATGAGCCTGCTGCAGCAACGCTGTCGCCCCTGGAAGAGGGCCGTGTTGCCATTGAATTTGATGAGCCTCAGCGCGCCGTCACGCCCGGGCAGGCAGCCGTCTTCTTTGATGGAGATGTAGTGGTCGGCGGCGGCTGGCTGGTTTAAAAGCACAAGTCAGCAGGTCAGCTATCCTTTGCAGCCGCTTACGAAGGGAGCAAAATAGAAGAGGCAACCCAACCCGGGCTGCCTCTTTCATGTCTGACTCGCTGACTCGCTAATTACGCGTGATAGTCGTCTTCCAGGCCTGTGTAGCTGCTTTCGCCTTCGAAGGCGATGGGCTGGGGCGTGTGCGGCTTTGGCTTGGGGATGAAGCTTCGTAGCAGCGAATCGATCGTTGCGCGAGCGCCGCCTACCAGCCCGGCCATCTGCCGCGCGGGCGACATGATGGCGTTGCCAACTGCATTCGTAATTTCGTGGGTGCGGTCGATGGCGTCGGTGATCATGTCGTCCACGCGATCCGTCTGCCGCCGCGCCTTCGTTGCCGTGTCGTCAATCAGGGACTCCATCTGCGCGACCTTTGCGCGATAGACGTCTGTGCTATCCGCGATGTTCGTGGTGGCGCGCTTGATCTTGGGTGCGGCATCGGTGGCCACTTCCTGCATCACGTGGATCAGGCCCTCCATGCGGCCGGAGATGCTTTCCACACGATCCAGCATGGGAGACATCTTCTCCTTGGCCTCTTCGCTCAGCTTGCCCATCTGCTTTGCAACGCGCAGTCCAGCGATTGCAATGACGGCCAATGAAAGCGCCTGGATAAGCACGGCGGCGGCGACAAGTCCGGTAAAAATCAGCAGGTAGTGCGACTGTTGGTCGGTCATGGGAATGGGGTCTCTCAGTCTGCATCGGTAACTTACATGGCACGGTAACACCATGGCAAGGAAACTACATGGTGAAGCCCGCGATCCGAAAGAATCGCGGGCCGCCAAACCGCTGGAGAGTTAGTAGGTCTGTTCGACCTTCTCCTGGTAGATCTGCTTGCCTGCGTCCACGGCAGAGGCGACCTTGTCACCCTGCTGCTGGATGAAATCCTTGCCCTTGTCGACGTACTCCGTCCACTGGGTGCGGCCCTTGTCGTAGTACTCGCGACCCTTGTCGGCATAGTCGGCCAGCTGTTCCTTACCCTGCTGCGCGTACTGGTTAGCCTTTTCCTTTGCGTCACGCGCCTGTGCAGCCAGTTCGTCACGGGTTTCGCGGCCGCTCTTGGGTGCGTACAGAACGCCGGCCAGCGCTCCAATGCCGAGTCCGGCGAGGAACCATCCCAGACCGCTGATAGAGCTATCGTTATCTGACATTTTGTTCTCCTTGAACCTTTGGTGTTGCATGAAATCTTACCGGTGGTACGTCTGAACCAGTGGACCACGATCAGGGGAACTATGCCCAGCAAATCGGTGAAAAACTGTGCACCGCGAAGTCAAAACGTAAGTGAAGACTACGCCATGTCAACCAAAGGGATGCTCCCCACAGCTTTGTGGTTGCCGGGTAAATCGCCGGGTGAAAAAGTAGTCTGAAATCAGCTAAACCGACAGAGCATCGCCGTGCGTCTGATGACTTGTAGGGAACACAACACGCGGCTGCAAACCTGTCGCAAAGCGGACCGCGGGGAGGCAAAATAATGAACAACAATTCTTTAGCAACGCGCGCAGCAACACTAGCCCTGGCAGCCACTTTGTGCGCAACCGCTGCCGGCTGCCACAGCAAACCCGCCGCCGTGGACGACGCCACACTGACCGCCAACGTGCAGCAACGCATTGCGGGTGACGGCGGCCTGGCCAATGAGCCGGTGCAGGTGACGACACAGGCAGGCACCGTTACCCTGGCTGGCACGGTAAGCAACATTGCAGCGCGCAGCCTGGCTGCCAACGATGCCGCCGCAGTTACCGGTGTGCAGAAGGTGGTCAACACCCTCACGGTGGCGCAGGACACTCCCGCACCCGAAGCCGCAATGACGCCGCTACCCGCACCAACTCCAACTCCAGCACCGACACCAAAGGCGGTTGTCCAGCCGCGCACGCCAGCCCCCATTACGCGGGTTGCTCCCCCAACTCCGGCACCGATGCCTGCACCTGCTCCGGCTGTAGCCCAGGCACCACCGCCGCCACCTCCTCCTCCGCCGCCACCCGCGGTCCACTCGGTCACACTGCCCGCAGGCAACGCCCTGCCAGTGCGTGTGACGCAGACGCTGGACAGCGCCAACGCGCAGCCGGGCGACGCCTTCTCCGGCGCCATCGCGACAGACATTGTGCAGGACGGCATGCTGATGATTCCGCGAGGATCGATCGTGACCGGCCACGTTACGGTTGTGCATGAAGCGGCCCACTTCAAAGGATCCGCACTGCTGACGGTGGAACTGACCGGCATCACCATCCACGGCGAGCACATGGCTGTCCCCACGGAGCCGTATAGCGTGGAGGGCAAGGGCCGCGGCAGCAACACCGCCGTCAAGGCAGGTGTGGGTGCGGCTGCTGGCGCCCTGCTGGGCGGCATCTTTGGCGGCGGCAAGGGCGCTGCCATTGGCGCAGCTGCAGGCGGCGGCACGGGCGTTGGCATCAACGCTGTGACGCGCGGCCAGCAGGTGCAGATTCCGTCTGAATCCGTGGTTCGCTTTGTCACCAACAGCCCGCTGACAGTAAGGACATCTGTCAAGGTGACAGGCAGCGGAAACGATCCTTCACTGCAGCCGCGCTAATCCACATACCCGACATAGAAGCGGTTGCTTCATGGAGCCGGCACACCAGCGCCGGCTCCTTTTTGCACCTGAAGGGCTGCCAGCACGTCTGAAAAGACGCATGGCTCTGCCTGTATACGCCGTGATGCAACTCGCAGACACTTCCTTTGCGTCTCTTGTGCTGCCCATACAAAGAACTGTCCCCGATTTGCGGTGGGACGAAACTGAACCCAGCCGTCCCGCGCCATCATCGGATAGATGGCTTGCACGACGACAAAACCGCGCCACGAGAACAGAATTCTTATGAAGAAACTTGCATCCGGCGGTGCCGGATTTTTTAGCTTTGTTCTGCACGCCCATCTGCCCTATGTGCTGCATCACGGCACCTGGCCCCATGGGCTGGAATGGTTGCTGGAGGCAGCCGCAGAGACATACCTGCCCCTGTTGCGCACAGTGCGCCGCATGCGCGCAGAGGGACTGGACCTCTTCCTGAATATCAGCCTGTCGCCGGTGTTGCTGGAACAGCTTTCGCACCCCGACTTCAAGGCGGAGCTGCCGCAGTATCTGCAGCGCAAGATCACCTCCGCGCAGGAGGATGCCGCATTTTTTCAGCAGGCTGAGGAGCAGCATCTGGCCGCACTGGCACGGCACTGGGAGGCCTTTTTTACCGAGGCGCTGGCAGACCTGCATGCGCTGGATGGGGACCTGGTCAGCGGATTTCGTGCCGCGGAAGAGAGCGGCGCTGTCCACCTGCTGACCTCGGCCGCAACGCATGGCTACGCTCCCCTGCTGGGTACCGATGAAGGTGTGCAGGCGCAGTTCACCACGGCGGTTGCAGCGCATAAGCGCCACCTGCATCGGCATCCGCAGGGTGTGTGGCTGCCGGAGTGCGGCTATAGGCCTGCGGGTCTGTGGCAGTTCCCTGTAACGCCCTCAGGCTCCGACGAAATTCCAGCTGCACAGCTGCGCGTGGGCACGGAGGCAGCGTTGGCGGCGGCTGGCCTGCGCTTCACCTTTGTGGACACGCACCTGGTCGAGGACGGAGAACGGCGCGGGCCGTCTGAAGTGCCGGTGGCGACCTCCGCTGCAAAATCCATCTACCGGCCTTACGCGGTGGAGGAGAGCACCGTGGCCGTCTTTGCGCGTGACCCTCGCACCGCATTCCAGGTGTGGAGCTCGCAGTTTGGCTATCCCGGCGACTTTCACTACCTTGACTTCCATAAGAAGCGCTGGCCCGGCGGGCATCGCTACTGGCGCGTAACCGGCGCGGGCCTTGGCATGGAAGACAAGCAGCCGTACTTTTCGGAGTCTGCGCAGGGCCGTTCGCGCGCACATGCCGAGCATTTTGTAAGCCTGCTGGCAGAGACACTGCGCACACACCAGTCTGCGGATCGCGTGCCGCCCATGCTGTGCGCTCCGTTTGATCTGGAGCTGTTTGGCCACTGGTGGCATGAAGGCATGATGTTCGTGGAGAACGTGGCCCGCGTGCTGGCGCGTGGCGATCACGGTGTGCAGGCCGCCACATGCGCGGAGTATCTGGACATGTATGGCACGGCTGGACGCATCCAGATGCGCGAGGGTTCGTGGGGTGCAGGCGGCGACAACAGCGTGTGGCTGAACGGCGAAACCACTACCCTGCTGGCCCGTATGTATGCGGCAGAGCTTGCGGTGCGCGGGGCCTCTTCAAGCACAGCCTGGAGTACAGAAGGCGACGCAGGTCGCATTGCACGACAGATGTGCCGTGAGCTGTTGCTGATGCAATCCAGTGACTGGCCCACGCTGATCACCACGGGCGCGGCGCGTGACTACGCCGAACGCCGCTTCAACGGCCACGCGGACTGCTTTGACGTTCTGCTGGCCTGCTGGCGGCAGCTTGCTTCCACCGGCAGCATCACGGAGCAACAGGGAGCCGTGCTGGCAGAGGCCGAGCGGCTGGACGGCATCTTCCCGGAGATTGATCCGGCTGCCTGGAAGCCTGGGATCTAACAAGACCAACGTGTCCTGCCGGACAGGCCTCCTGCGCGGAGAGCGGGTGCTCACGCACCTTTTTACTGCCTTCGCCTCACCCCTCCCGATGGTCGGGGTCAATTTCCGTACCAACCAGGCGGGTGCCCCACATATCGCTTTTGATATGTGGGATTCATGTCGGCACTCAATCTCACGCCGACCAACGGGAGGCCCACGCGAAGGAGTAAAAAGGCGTGGAAACGCCCGCCCCGCCGCGCAGCGGGCCCGTCCGGCAGGGCATGAAGTGCGTAAACTTATTGTGTGGCTACTGCCGTCTCCGCCGCACACCCGCAGGCTCTGCCTGCGCTGCGGCACACACCGCTTTCGCTGTGGCACCTGTTGAGCCTGGATGCGTCCTCCGTGGCCGCGTTGTGGACGGTCTTTCTGGCTCGCAGCTTTCACGTGACTCTGCCGTGGCCTGCGCCGCTGGCCCTGGGCCTGGCAGTATGGATGCTGTACGCAGCGGACCGCCTAAGCGACGCCGCACGCAATGACACCACGCTGGAAGAGCGGCACCGCTTCCACCGCAACCATCGCACCGCATTCCTTGGATTGATAGCGGGTTGCGTTCCACTGCTTGCGTTGCTGGTGGCCCTGCTGCCTGCACCGCTGCGCAGAGCATGGTTGTTGATGGCCCTGCCGCTGGCTGCCTACGCGGCAGCCGTGCATGGGCTGCGGCTACGACGCGTACCCAAGGAACACCTGGTCGCAATCTTCTTTGCACTTGCCTGCTCCGCACCGGAGTGGGCCGTGGCGCACACTGCATGGCGCGTGCTGGTGCCTGTCATCACTATGTTTGGAGCGGTGTGCTGGCTGAACTGCGCGGCCATCGCACGTTGGGAACATGCACCCTCCACCACAATGGACGCAGTCACCGCATGGACCGCGCGATACTTTCGCGCGGCAACACTGCTTATCGCAGCCATGGCTACAGCAATCGCCCTGACGACGCAGCGTGAGACCGGCGCTGCAATTGCCACCGCGGCTTTGCTGCTGTTGCTGCTGGATCGTGTGCGGTCGCGGCTGACCCCGCTGACACTGCGTGCCTGCGCAGACGCCGCGCTGCTGCTGCCGCTTGCGTATCTGCCCATCATCTGGCTGCTGGCGCGCGTATGAGCAACTCCGTAAGCGGGTTTGACCGGCTGGCCAAACCCTACCGCTGGATGGAGTACCTCACCTTTGGCCCTGCGCTGGAGCGCTGCCGCTTCCGCTTTCTACCGCAGCTCACCAACGTGCAACGCGCACTGGTGCTGGGTGACGGCGATGGCCGCTTCACCGCGCAGCTGCTGCGCACAGTTGCGGCTGCACGCGTGAAAGCAGTCGACGGCTCCGCTGCGATGCTCGCCGAACTGCATGCACGCTGCGCAACCGCAGGTGTGGCGGATCGCGTTGAGACGTTCGAGGCAGATCTATCGCAGGGACTTCCTGCTCCCTTAAAAGAAGATTCATTTGACCTTGTAACAACGCACTTCTTCCTCGACTGCCTGACCACAGCGCAAACCGAACTGCTGGTGGCGCAGACGGCTCCACTGTTGCGCGGAGGCGGCTGCTGGGTTGTGTCAGAATTTGCGGTGCCTGCCAGCGGCGCCATACGGTGGCCCGCCGCGTTGGTGGTGCGGTCGCTCTACCTTGGCTTCCGGCTGTTGACGGGCCTGCGCACACAACAGCTGCCGGACTACCGCACCGTCCTGCAACATAACGGCCTGATACTGCGGGAAGAGACAGCCTCGCTTGGCGGTCTGCTTGTCTCAGAGCTTTGGGTTCGGGCATGAAATTCAGTAAGCCCTCAAGTCATTGAAATCAGGCCAGCGCTGTGGCCTCTGGAACACAGAGTGGAGTTAGCCGCTTAAATTCGCCCCGCAAAGATTAGAATTGTGAATTAGCGATGAATATCTACCTAATGCGACACGCGTCAGCCGGCAACCGCCGCAGTAATCCGGTGCTGGACTTACGTCGCCCCCTGGACAAGCAGGGCAAGCACGATTGCCTGCTGCTGGGCAACACACTTACCTCCATGAATGTCAGCTTTGACCTGATCGTGAGCAGCCCGCTGAAGCGGTGCCTGCAGACAGCGTCGCTGGTTGGCACGGAGACCGGCTACGAACAAAAAATTCTGCTGTCAGACGCGCTTGGCCCGTCCGCAACCTTTACCCAGTTTGAAAAGCTGCTGGTGGAGTGTTCGCTTTACGACTCACTGCTGATGGTGGGCCACAGTCCCAACCTGGTGGAGTTCCTGGGGCGGCTGATGCAGCCCGCGCAGGACACGCGCGCCAGCCGGCCACCGGCCAGCCTGCGTATGCGCAAGGGCACCATTGCGCGGCTCAGCATGGATCGCAACGGTGCCATGCTGCAGTGGATGCTGGACCCGCGCGTGGTGCGGACGCTCTACGCCAGCTCCACGACCAAGTCGCGCTTGAAGATCTCGCGAAAGTAAATCGCTTCCTTGTCCAGCGACCAGCGCTCCAACTCTGCGCCGCCGCGACCGGGCTGCAGCTCTAGCAGCACACGCTTGGGATAGACGCGCACAATGGTGTGCGGCGTGGCTCCGTTGGCGCGGTTCTGGCTAAGCGCAACAGCCAGCCGCAGCAGCACAATGCAGCGCAGTACATCGGCATGATCCTCCAGCGGGATCAGCCGCATGGGACGGTCCATGGGGTCTGGCCGGCTCTTGCCCAGGTAGCGCGCAATCGCGCTCATGGTGGTGCGTTCCGCCGGCGAGAAGCCGAAGATTTCAGAATTTTCAATGATGTACTGCGAGTGCCGGTGATGGCCCTGGTGGTTCATGAACTTGCCCACCTCATTCATCATTGCGGCGGCAGCCAACAGTTCGCGATAGGCCGGCGACATGCCATGAACACGCTGCAGCGCATCGAATAGCCGCAGAGCATCGGCACGCACAGGATCCGCGCGTTTGGCGTCGATGCCGTAGCGGCTGCACACCTCCAGCACGCCTTTCCAGCGCTCTTCCTCCACGGCCTTGTGAACACTGGCGCGGCTGTCCGCGTCTGAAAGCATCTGCGCCAGAATGCCATCACGCAGCCCCAGCGGCGAATAACGAAAGCCCTTCAACTGCAGCCGTTCCAGGATGCAGGCGTAAACGAACGCACCGCCAATAATGATTTCGCTGCGCTTGGGGCCAATGCCCGGCACCACTGCGCGATCGCCGTTCTTCATCTTCACCAGCTTGTTGGCCAGCGCACGGACTGAAGCCGTATCCGTCTCAAGCGGCATCAGCTTGCCGGTAACGCGACGCACCACGGACGACTTCTTTGCCGCCTTCAAAACTTTTGACTTCGTCTTTGCCATGAAGCTGGCGGACTTGCTGGCCTCTGCCAGCGCCGCAGCCGCGCCAGACGTTGCAATGACTGCCGTCACATGCGGCTTACCCAGCTTGCGTTCCAGCTTGCGCATCTCGCGGTCAATGTAGATGTGCAGCTGCTTCTGCTCTTCGGCAGTGGGCGGGTCCGTGTGCAGAAACTCCTGCTGCAAACGCACAGAACCCAGCGGCAGCGAGACCATGCTGCGAATGCGGCCAGCGTCTGACACCGTGATCTCGCACGATCCCCCGCCCAGGTCGATCATGACGCAGCGGCCCTTCGCAGTGGGTTCGCCAGAGACGACGCCCAGGTGGATGAGCCGGCCCTCTTCCAAACCAGAGATGACTTCAACCGTCCATCCCGTAGCGGACTTGACCCATGCGATGAATGCGGCTGCATTGCGTGCATCGCGCATGGCGGATGTGGCAACCACGCGCACGCGATCCACCGGCTGCGCCTGCACAGATTTTTGAAAGCGCTTGAGCGCGCGGATGGTGATGGCCATGGCGTCCGGCGAGATCTCGCCTGTCTGGAAGACGCTGTCGCCCAGCCGCACCACCTCGCGGTCCTCATGAATGACGCGAAGCTTGTGCCCTACCACCGACGCAATAGCAAGCCTGCAGGAGTTGGAGCCGATGTCGATGGCGGCAAAGGTAGGCATGGTCAAACCCCTTCAGGCATGTGTTTCGCACCACTCCGCAACAACACAGAAAAGCAGCGACGGCACCACCTGCAATGTACACGACAGACACGCGCTCTGAGATGGTGCGCACGCATGTGAAACCTAACGCGATACCCTTACATCTGAATTGGCATACAAAGCTTTGGATAGAGGCGTCTTAGCAACAGGCATGACCAGACAGACCCCATGCAACAGCCGCGGGATGGCCCGTGAGTAAACACACGACCGCGCCAATTCTGTTGAACACGCGGAAGCACGTTGCCATTCTGGTGGCGCTGTGGCTGCTCATCTACGCGCTGGCCCTTGCCACGCCGCCGCTGCTGGACGACGCGGACGCCACCCACGCCAGCGCCGCACGCAACATTCTGCTGAGCGGTGATGCCGTCACGCTGAAGGTCAACGGCATCCGCTACCTTGAGAAGGCGCCGCTGCCCTATTGGCTGGTTGCTGCTTCCTTCCGCATCTTTGGCTTTCATGCGTTTGCCGTGCACCTGCCGCAGGCCATTGCGGTGCTGCTGCTGGCGCTGCTGGCCTACCGCTGGGGGCGTCGCGCGTGGGACGCACGCATCGGCCTCTACGCCGGGCTGACGATGCTTACGTCGATCGGCGTCTTCCTGTTCACGCGCGTCTTCATTCCAGAGGTGCTGCTGTCTCTGCTGATGGCGGGCACGCTGTACGCCACTCAACGCGCGCTGGAGCTGGGTGAGCAGGACAAGCGCGGAGCACGTCTACGCATCTACGCCGCGTGGGTCATGCTGGCGCTGGCCGTGCTCACCAAGGGACTTATCGCCATCGTCTTCTGCGGTGGAGCGGTGCTGGTGTATGGCGCGCTCACAGGCCAGTTGCGGCGCTGGCGGGAGCTGCGGCTGGTCAGCGGCACGGCGCTGTTTCTACTTGTGGCTGCGCCATGGCACATCCTTGCGGGGCTGCGCAATACAAACGCGTACATGGGCCACGGCTTCTTCTGGTTCTACTTCGTCAACGAACACTTCATGCGCTTCCTGGGCAAGCGCATACCGCATGACTACAACAAGCTGCCGGGCAGCCTGTTCTGGCTGCTGCACCTGGCGTGGCTGTTTCCGTGGAGCCTTTTCTTCCCCGCTGCAATTGCGGTTGCGTGGCTGCGGCGCGGCCGCTTCAGCGGATTGCGGCATACGTATCAGGGCCGGTCGCTGCTGTTGCTGGGTACGTTCGCGGGCATCATCCTTGTCTTCTTTTCGATCTCGACCAATCAGGAGTACTACACCTTTCCCGCATACTTACCGCTGGCCGTGCTGACCGCCGCTGGCCTTGTGGAGGCGGAGCGCCATGGCCGACTGCGTGGCTGGATTACCGGCGCGCACGCAGCCTTTGCCGTGCTGGGCGTGGCCATTGCAGCAACGCTGGCGTCGGGCTTGTGGGAGTCTCGCCACATGGCGTACGTGTCGGACATTGGCGAACTGCTGGCCCACCGCGGCGTGGGCGATTACACGCTTTCCATGTCGCACTTTTTTGATCTGACCGGCCCCAGCTTTGCTGCGCTGCGACTGCCGGCGGGGCTGGCTGCGCTGGCGTTTGCAATCGGGCCTGCAGCCGCATGGCTGCTGCGTCGCCGCGGACGCGCTGTTGAGTCGACGCTGACTGTCGCGGGCACCGCTGCGGTCTTCCTTGTAGCCGCGCACATTGCTCTGGTGCGTTTTGCGCCCCTGCTCTCCTCATACGATCTCGTGCAGGACTACAACCACGCCGCGCAGCAGGGGCAAATTGAACCCGGCACCCAGCTGATGCTGTACGGCGACCAGGCCTACGGATCGACGCTGCCCTTCTACACCGGACGCACGCTGCCGCTGGTGGAGGGCCGCACCACGTCCATGTGGTTTGGTTCTACGTTCGCCGACGCTCCGCACATCTTTTTGACCGGCGACGAGTTGAAGCAGCAGTGGGGCACCGGCCCGCGCAAGGTGCTGTATGTACCCGAGGAAAAACGCGCGGACGTAGACAAGCTACTGGGCACGCACAAGGTGGTGCTTGCGGAGCTATCCGGCAAGGTGCTGCTGACGGATCGGGCCTTGCTGCACTAAATCAAAAACAGCATCACCGCTTGCGCATCGCACACACCTTCCCGTACAGATTGAAGTAGCCGAATGTTCCTTGCCCCTGCCAACGCCGCGCAACTGCCGACCTATGAGGCCACGCTAAAGCCCGTAAGCGCACCGCTGCGCCGCCGCTCCATCCTTGTGCTTGTAGCCGTGTGGCTCATCCTGCACCTTGGCTGCCTGTTCACGCCCGGCCTGCTGGACGATGTGGACTCCATCTACATTGAAGTGGCGCGCAAGATGTTGCAGCGCCACGACTATGTAACGCCTTACGTTGACGGCATCCGCTTCTTTGACAAGCCGCCGCTGATGTACTGGATGGCTGCCGCAGGCATGAAGGTGTTTGGCGAATACGATTGGGCGGCGCGTCTGCCGCTGTCGTTAATGGTGCTGGCCATGTTTCTGGCGGTGTACGCACTGGGCGCGCGACTGCTTGGCGAACGCGGCGGCTTTTACGCAGCGCTGGCCATGGCCACCAGCCTGGGGCCGTACTTGTTCACGCGCTTCTACATTCCAGACATTCTGAACGCGCTGTGGATGACGGTTGGCGTACACCTGTTCCTCATCGCACTGGACCGCGTCCGCGAGGGCCGCTCCGCACGCTGGCCTGCGTGGGGATTTGCCGCGGCCATGGCGCTGAACCTGCTCACCAAGGGACTCATCGGCATCGTCTTCCCCATTGGCTTTGTGGTGATCTATGCGCTGCTTACCAAGCAGGTGCGCGCACTGTTGCGCATGAACCTCATCACCAGCACGCTACTCTTTGCCATCATCGCTCTGCCGTGGCATGTGCTGGCTGCACTGCGCAACCCCGCCATTGCAATGCCTGCGGGGCTGGGCCTGCCTGCGCGTGCAGGGTGGGCGTGGTTCTACATCATCAACGAGCACTTCATGCGCGCCGTGGGCCGCCGCATACCGCACGACTACGGCAACGTTCCGGTGCCGCTTTTCTGGCTGATGTTCTTCCTATGGTTGATGCCGTGGACCGTGTTTCTGCCCGCCGCGCTGACACAGTATGCGCGGATGTGGCGCAACCGTCCGCTTGAAACATCGCGCCGCAAACAGGCGGCACTCACAGTGCTGCTGTGGGGCGGCCTTGTGCTTGGCTTCTTCACGATCTCAGGTCGGCAGGAGTACTACTCGCTTCCTGCACTGCCCGCGCTGGCGCTGATGGCGGGAGGCGTTGTTGCCGGAGCCGAACACGGCGACCCGCATCTGCGCCGGAGCATTCTGCGCGCCAGCACATGGTTTCTGCTGCCGCTTGCCACAGTGATTGCTATCCTCTGTGGCGTGCTCGGCATCATCTCGCCGTCCGCTCCTGCAGGTGCAGACATCAGCGCCGTACTCACCAGCAATCCTGACCAGTACAACCTTGCGCTTGGCCACCTGCATGACCTGACGACGCGCGCCATGGGCTTCTTCCGCGCGCCTCTGCTGGGTGTTGCTATTTCCATGATTGGCCTTGGCCCCGTTGCGTGGATGCTGCGGCGCGGACGTCGCGGACGCATTGTGAATCATGAACGCACAGCCAACTCCGTGCTTGCTGTCAGCATGATCGGCATTCTGCTGTGCGTGCATTCGGGACTGGCGCGCTTCTATCCCATCATTGGATCGAAGGGACTGGCGGAAGAAGTGGCAGCAGTCATCCAGCCGCAGGACGCGCTGATGCTGGATGGCGAACTCACCAGCGGATCGACGCTGCTGTTCTACACGCGGCATCCGCTGCTGCTGGTAAATGGCCGCGTCAACGGCCCGTGGTTCGGATCGTTCTGGCCCGATGCGCCGCCTGTGTTTGCAGATGAAGCAAGCCTGCACCGCGCATGGGCATCGCCGCAGCGCGTCTTCCTGCTGACGTATGAGAAGCCGCGCATTGCCGATCTGCAGCGCGTAGCACCGGTGCGCATCTTCGCCTCATCCGGAGGCAAGATGATCCTGACGAATCGTTAGCTAACCTAATGAATATCGGGCTTCAGCGTGCCGTCTGCCATGATGGTGAAGCGTGTGCCGTGGTAACGCGTGTCCGCAGGCAGATAGCTGCAGCACCACACGATGAAGCCAAGCAGATCACGCAGCGGATAGATCAGCGTCTGCCACGCAGTGCGCTCCGCACCCAGCGCACGCAACATGACCGCTGCCTGCAACCAGCGATTGACCAACGCCAGCGCAAGGAATACTGCAGCGCCCATCCACGCGCCACGCGCTGCTTCAACGGCAAAGCCAAGCAAGCCAAAGGGCATGGCAAAGGTAAGTCCCGTACCCAGGTGACCCCACGGCCGAGAGCGCCGCGTGCTCTGCATCCAGCGCAGTTGGTCGCGGAAGGAGCGCGCAATGCCCTGCTCCTCCACCACAATGCGGATCACGTGCGTGGACATCTCCACACCAAGCCCCTGCGCGGCCAGCCGATTGCCCAGCACAAAATCCTCTGCCCAATGGTTGCCCAAAAACTCGTAGCCGCCCGCCAGCGTAAAGCATTCGCGCAACTGCACAGCAGTTACACCAAGAGAAAAGTCTGTGCCGCTCAACATGTCCGCAACCAGCACGCCCGCGCCCATCTCAACGGATTTGCCAACGGCGTCCAGCTGCGTGAACAGGCCTGCGCCAGCGTCTGCATGGCCCACGTACAAGCACGATGCAAGCACCACCTGCTTGCCCTGCACGTTGTGACCGGGTCGCAACGACTGCACGCAACGCAGCAAACAGTCCGGTGCAACACGCGCGTCTGCGTCTGCCGTGATTTGGTGCTCGTACTCCGCGGCCTGGCTCATCACGGCTAGCGAATACATCTTGGGGTTGGGAAACTGCGGCTCACCACATGCAATAAAACGCGCACGCACAGACGGGTAGCGCGCAGCAATGGACCGGGCCAACTGCAGGCCTGCATCCTCGTCACTGCGGGCACAGAACAGCATCTCCCACGGCGCCGGATACTGCTGCGCAAAGAAACTTTCCAGGCTGCGCTCAAGTCCCGGCTGTAGGCCATGCAAGGGCTTTAGCACGCTGAGTGGTGGCGTGAAATCTGGCGGTGTTTTGAGTGCAATCTGTCGACGATGGCCGAAGCGCAAAGCTGCGGTAACGGCAAGCCCACAGAAGATGGCTGCAGTAAGCGATTCAACGGCTGCAATCCAAAACAACACAGCCATGCCCGTAATCAACGCTTCTTCGCCTGCTTCACAGCTGCAGCCTTCACGACCGTCGACTTCACAACTGCCGCCTTCATAATCACCGGCTTGCCCACCAGCACAGGACGCCGCATGGGCACCAGGCCAGACTCAGACCGCGGCTGCTGTTGCATGCGGCTCAGCATCTCGTCGCGCATGTAGCTTACAAAGTTCTGCATGTCCGCATTCATCTGTTCCATGCGTTCACGCATCTGCAGGATGATGGCGATGCCCGCGATGTTCACGCCAAGATCGCGCGCCAGGTTCAGGATGAACTCCAGCCGTTCCAGATCCTCATCTGTGTAGAGGCGCGTGTTGCCGTCAGACCGCGACGGCCGCAGCAGTCCCTCGCGCTCATACAGCCGCAACGTCTGCGGATGGATGGCGTACATCTCCGCAACGGAGGAGATCATGTACGCGCCCTTTGATCTGCGTTTGGTGGCCATGGCGTTTGCTGCCCCTTATCTTACCGCCTCACGCAAACCGGCGGCATCCGGCACACAACGCAGCCCCCCGCAGCGGCGTCCGACACAGTCATGATGGGCAAACTGTTCAAGTACGGCAGCAAGGCGGCATGGTGGGGTGCAAAGCGTCAGGCGCGCGCCCACAGGGTTCAGGGCAGCATCATGCTGGGCATTGCGTGTGGAGCCGTGGTGGCGCATGAAACTTACAAGGCAAGCCGACGGGCCACAGCCATGCGCGGCAAGATTGTGGTGGTTGTGGGTGGCAGCCGCGGCCTGGGGCTTGAGATTGCACGTCAGTTTGGCCGAGGCGGAGCGCAGCTGGCACTGGCCGCTCGCGGTGAGGACGAGCTGCGTTCTGCGCTGAACAAGCTGTACATGGAAGACGCCATCCGACAGGGCGGCGGCGCGCTGACGATTGTTGCTGACGTCAGCAAGCAAGAAGACTGTGAACGCATCATTGCCAGCACCATCGAACGCTATGGCCGCATCGACGTGCTGGTGAACTGCGCCGCCGTCATGCAGGTGGCTCCCATTGAGGACATGACGGCCGAGGCGTTTGAGCAGGCCATGGCCATCAACTTCTTTGGCGCGTTACATGCCACGCGCGCGGTCATTCCGCACATGCTTGAGCGCGGCTCAGGTTCCATTGTGAACATTGCCAGCGTTGGCGGAAAAATTGCCGTGCCGCACATGCTGCCTTACGTTGCCAGCAAGTTTGCACTCGTTGGCTTTAGTGAGGGTCTGCACGCGGAGCTGCGGCACAAGGGCATCCGCGTAACCACCGTGTGCCCCGGCCTGATGCGCACCGGCGCGGAGGGCGGCGTAAAGTTTGCAGGCGATGCAGAGAAGGAATATCGCTGGTTCAAATTCGGAGCAGAGACACCGCTCGTCAGCATCAGCGCCCGCGCGGCCGCGCGCAAAATCTTTGACGCCACCATCGCAGGCACAGCAGAGATCGCCATTACACCGCAGGCATGGCTGGGAGCGCGTGCCGTGGGGCTGGCGCCGAATGTGTCGCAGTGTTTTGCCGCAGCAGTCAACCACTACGGACTGCCCGCACCAAACGGCAACAGAGAAACGACTACAGGCAAGGAACTCGCAGAGGCAAAGTCGACTCGAGATTCAGCCCTGTAACTCTCAACGCATTGGGTGCCCCATTCATGGGTAAGCCTAGACCTTTGTGAACATCTCTTCGCGCGGGTCGACCGGGTTTAGCTTTGCCAGTTCGCGCAGGATTTCCTTCGACCGCTCATCCTGAATCTTCGGCACAACAATCTGCACCTCGACGATCTGGTCGCCGCGCGTACCTTCTACCGAAGCAGACGGCACACCTTTCTCACGCAGCCGCAGCTTCTGTCCCGTCTGCGTGGCTGGAGGAATTTTCAACTGCGCGCGACCGTCAATCGTCGGCACATCAATCTTGGTGCCCAGCGCGGCTTCGAACGCCATCACCGGCACCGTCACGCGGATGTCGTCGCCGGTGCGCGTAAACACCGGGTGCGCGCCCGCCTTGATGATGAGGTACAGGTCGCCCGCGGGAGCGCCCATGCTGCCGGCGTTGCCCTTGCCCGCCAGCCGAATACGCTGGCCGTCGCGTGTGCCAGGCTTGATGCGGAACTCCAGTGAGTCGCGCCGGCTGACCGTGCCGTCGCCGTGGCAGGTGGGGCACGTCTGCTGAATTTTGCCGGAGCCGCCGCAGCGCGGGCACTGCACGTTGAACTTCATCCGGCCATTCATCTGCGTTACCTGGCCGGTTCCGCTGCACTCCGGGCACGTCTGCGGCGTGCCCACGGTGCCCTGGCCCTTGCATGTGCCGCACTGCTCCTGCCGCGCAATTTCAATGCGCGTGGTGCCGCCGCGGATGGCGGTCCAGAAATCGATCTCTACCTGGTACTCCAGGTCCGTGCCCGCGCGCGGGCCGCGCTGCTGTGCCGGACGACGACCGCCATTGCCGCCGAACATACCGCCAAAGATGTCTTTAAACTGCGACCCAAAGCCGCCGCCTGCGCCGCCCTGCTGCGCTGCTCCACCGGAAAAGTCAAAGCCACCAAAATCAAACGGCACACCACCCTGGTTGCCAGCGGGGCCTGCATCGCGGAAGCCACTGCCATAGCCGCCACGTGATGCGGCCTCTGCCTGCGCGGGGTCAATCGAGTCGGAGTAGAAGCCAAGCTGGTCATAGACCTTGCGCTTCTTCTCATCGCTCAGGATGTCGTTGGCTTCAGATATCTCCTTGAACTTCTCTTCAGAGACCTTGTCGCCGGGGTTCACATCCGGGTGATATTTGCGCGCAAGTTTGCGAAACGCCTTACGAATCTCATCCGTAGTGGCCGTCTTCTTTACGCCGAGTAAACCGTAATAATCCTTGTTTTGCGTAGGAGCCATTGTTTGCTAACTACAGATTAGATGAGTCAG
Source organism: Terriglobus sp. (assembly GCA_026225595.1). GTDB lineage: Bacteria > Acidobacteriota > Terriglobia > Terriglobales > Acidobacteriaceae > Terriglobus. The sequence goes on from JAMFTB010000092.1 coordinate 19,232, forward strand.
GGGAACTCAGGGCTTCTCCATGCGTAACTCTTTCCAGGCAGAAGCGGAATCGGCATGCCCCAACACGCTCCACACCTGCAAAGACACATATTGATTGCAGTTCAACAACGCCCTTGCCAACAACAAAGCGGATCAGAGGTCGGTCTGATATTCTGCCTCCACACTGAGGTAACAAGGGCATGCAGGAAAATATACCCGCCAGCCGGGCTGTCGCTGCGGAGCGCTTTTACCGTCCAGAGCTTGACCTGCTTCGCTTCGTAGCTTTTGTGCTGGTGTTTTGCCACCACCTGCTGCCGGGAGTGCCGCCTGCCGGCGCTCCGTGGCTTGAGAACATCTACCTCACCTTTAAGTACGCCTCTGGCAACGGGCTGTGCCTGTTCTTCCTGCTGAGCTCATACCTCATCACGGAACTGTTATTACGCGAACGGGAGGCCACCGGCTCCATCCATATGAAGGCGTTTTATGTGCGCCGCATGCTGCGCATATGGCCCTTATACTTTGCCTTCCTGGCCTTTGGGTATCTGCTGGGACGGGTTGTGCCGGTGCTGCACATTACAGTTCCATTTGTGGCGCAGTACCTATTCCTTGTGGGCAATGTGGCTTTCTATCACCACTACACAACACTTAGCCCCATCGGCCCGTTGTGGAGCATCTCTGTGGAGGAGCAGTTTTACCTCTGCTGGCCCTTTCTTGCACGCAGCGCGGGCAAACGCGGTCTGCTGATTTTTTCGCTGCTGCTGATCCCCGTCAGCATGCTCAGTTCCGCGTGGCTGGCCTTCCATGCCGCCAAGCCGGGCATCGCCATCTGGACCAACACCTTTACCGAGTTTGAGTGTTTTGGCCTGGGTGCGCTGCTGGCTTTGGCGTTGCATAAGAAAGCCTGGAAGGTTGGCATGATTGCGCGCGCTGGCTTCGTGGCAGCGTGTGCGGCTGCGTGGTTTATCTCAGACGGCGTGCTGCACTATAAGCGCGATCAGCTTAACCCCAATAGCAGTCTGCTGGTGCAGGTGGGCGGCTTTCAACTGGTGGTTTTGGGTTGCGGACTGATCTTCCTGGCGATTCTTAGCCTTCCGCTTGGCCGGTGGAGCAAGCCGCTTATCTACCTGGGCCGCATCTCATACGGCCTGTATGTGTTTCATATCCTCTGCCGCTACATTGCCATGCGCGTCTTCAGCCTGGCGCATGTGCGCAACACCACGGTCGTTGGGCTTCCCAATATCGCCATGCTCACACTGGCTTTTGGCCTTACAGCGGCTATGGCCATCCTCTCGTATAACTACTTTGAGAAGCCGTTCCTGCGCATGAAGTCGCGATTTACGTTCGTGAAGAGCCGCGTGGACTAAGCGCCGTACAGCAGCAATTTAATGCCGCGCGTAAAGGTCGAAGTTCCCTACTGTCTTTTGAAACCGGTATGGCGCCCACTGCGCTGCGAAGGCCGGATCCTGCGAATACCACGTGATGAAGTTTATCGAGTGGTTGTAGATGCTGCAGTAGAAGGCCCCCTCGCATTTTTCGACGAAGACATACTGTGGCTTCCAGTGCGCAAAGTCCTGCGCCGTATCGCTGCGAAAGGTTGTTGCCAGAAGTTCTGTCCGTTGCGCGCCAAGCTTCTTGAAGGGCCGGCGTTCGTCCTTCCGCGAATATTCGTTCTGAACAATAGCCGGCATCATCCACAGGTGGGCGAAGCGGCTGCCCCACACCAGGTGGTGATCCAGCAGCACGCGGAACTGGGACATCTCGATAGAGAACACATAAACAGAGGTGCCCTCAGGAAGCGCCAACAGCTCCGAATCAACGGTGGCTGCGTGACTTCCAGCACTGGCGCGTCTTGCCGAGATTGCCAATCCGCCGAACGCAATCAATGCCACCGACACTGCGGCAATCCAGATGGCAGCAGAAGGCTTTACGTAAACAATGGATTCACTCGAACGGCTGGAGAGCCACGCCAACAGAAGCGTGAGTGCAGCAAGCGTGAGAAATGCCTTTGCCGGAAACGCCTGGTAATACCAGCCGGTGTGCTGCACATAAAAGGCAATTGTGGCGCCGACACTGCATGCAGCAAATGCGCCTGGTAGCGCGATATCGACCTTCTTATGCAGAAGAACGATGAAGCAGCAAACAACAATCAAGCCTGCGGTAAGCGGTCCCGCCTCATGCAGCAGCAACTGCAGAAACGTCTGATCGCCCAGCGCCCAGTACGTGTCCTTCAGAACTGGCACAATGTCTGCAAGATAGGGCGTAAAAAGCCAGACGCAGAAAAAATACGCGGCCGCTGCAACAACGGCAGCAATCACGTCTGGCCTGTAGAGCCTGCGCAGAGAAGGCCGCAGCAGCAGCAGAAAACATTCCAAAGCAACCAGCACCAGAATCTGATGCGGCTTAAAACATGCGCCCAGCCCCGCACACAGACCTATTGCACAGCGCTCTGCAAGCGACAAGCTATCAATGCCGGTGGCCGCTGCAATGATGAACGGCATCATCAATGCAACTCCGATCTGTTCCTTTTGCCCAAAGAGCGCGGGACGGATGACGAACTCTGCCAGACCGATCAGCGTTGTAAGAATCACGGGCGAAACGCGCAGACCAGCTCTCCGCAACAAGCTGTAACACCATAGCGTGCTGCCTGCCAGCAAAAGAATCAATGTGCTCCAAAGCGCGAAGTCCGGCAGCACATGCAATCGTTCTGACAGCAGCACGGGCAGTACCGAAAACCAAACCACCATGGGCGGATTTGTTTCGACAAGCTGCGGACCATCAAGCCGAACGCCCGCAAGCACCTGCTTGGCGGCATACATCAGGAATGCCTGATCGCCCCACAGGTGCGAGAGAAAAAGAATGTACAGAAGCAGAAAGAGCGCGATGGCGCCTGATAGAGGAACAAGCAGCGATACCAGAAAAGACACGCGGCCATTCACATCCGTCCTCAACATGGCTACATGCTACTACACCGATTTATCGCCTTCTTGAAGACGCGCCCCTGCTGGCACGCAGACTTGTTCCCTGCTTGAGCGCAGAAGCATTCTCCGCAGGGGTCGTCTTCTGATCCTTTGGGCACCAGTACAAGGTGCGTCCCGCAACGTCTTTACGCAGGATGGTCTCCCCGCACACGAAGCATGGCTTGCCGTGCCGGCGATAGACGTAGTGCTCCTCACCGCGCTCTGCAACGACTTTGCCGCTCGGCCTGTCCTTCTTCTCTGTACAGACGATGCGGCGATCGACCATGCCTGCCTTCAGCAGTGGAATGGAATCCTTCCAGATGGCCTTCAGCGTCTTGAGTGGAACGGCTTCACCGGGCGTGAACGGATTCACGCGATGGCGAAAGAGCAACTCCGCACGATAGATATTGCCGATGCCGCTGAGGATCGTCTGATCCATCAGCAGCTCAGCAATGCTTGTCTTCTTTGCGAGGATCTTGTCAAAGGCACGCTTCGGGTCGTCGTGATCACCGGGCTCGTTCGCCAGCGGATCAGGCCCCAGCCGATCCAGCAGCGCCTGCCACTTCTTCGCGTCGTAGACACTGCAGTCGGTGGGCCCGCGCAGCTCCCACCAGTCAACGTCTTCGGGCGGAAACGGCTGTGTGCCATCGTCCTTTGAGGGCGCTCCGTTATATGGACCAGTAAGCGCATGCGCATCGCCCTTCACACTGCGATGGGACTTGCCCGAGCCCGCACGCTGCATCACCGCACGCAGCAAACCCTTCGGCTCCGGCAGTGGGCCTGTGCCCTCCGTAAAGTCGCCAAAGCGCCCAAGGTGGACGTGGAGATACAGCTCGCCGGTGAATTCATACCCGAGGTGCTTGCCCACGGCATGGACGCAAACCAGCTTCTTGCCGTCAACCAGGTGCGCATCACCAAAGCGATGGTTCGGCCCCGGCAACACATTCAGCTTGCGCCCGGCAAAGGCCGCGTTATGCCGCGCAGCCCAGCGATGTACCTCATTGCCCTCAGGCATCTCGTGTGTCTCCAATTCGGCTTTAGCCGCTGAGATAGAACCCGTGCTTCTTCACATGCGGCTTTAGCCGCTGAGATGAGAATCTCGGTGGCTAAAGCCACCCTCAAGGAGATGCTCTTAGCTATCTCGGAGGTTAAAGCCTCCAACAGAAAAAAAGGTCGGACGTCTAGTCAACCAGCCGCTTAGTCCAGATGAAAGACTTCGCGCAAAGGCTGCATGGCGTCATCTGCTTTGTCCGACGAATCGAAGAACGGCAGCATCTCCGCCTGCCAGCGATCATTTACCGGGAAGGCCTTCATGCCCTCGCGCGCTGCGTCGAAGTCTTCCACCTCAACGTAGCCAATCAACTGCGCATTGGGCCCCAGAAAGAGCGTGTAGTTGGTCCAGCCGGTTGCGCGCAGGGCGTCCAGCATCTCCGGCCAGACGTTTGCATGACGCTCAATATATTCGGCAAGGTGATCTTCACGAAGCTTCAGGATGAAACAGACACGCCGCATGCGCCCCATTCTACAAAGCAAATGCCCCGGCGGATACTCGCCGGGGCATTTGCGCTCCTAGACAGTTGAATCTTGCGTTAGTTCCACACGTGGTGGATGGGCATGGGTTCGATGCGCAGGATGGTATCCGGACGGACGTCGTAGAGCTGGCGGGCGAAGTCGCGCGCCTGTTGTTCGCTCTCGAAGATCGTCTTCTCGTGGAGCTTGCCTGCAACATACTGTTCGCATTTCCAAATCACTGTGTTCATGGCTTACTCCCCCTCCGGTCTGCTGACCCGTTCTAACTCTTTAGACACGTAGGGCGCTCGATGCGCTGTGCGACCTTCGAGCGCCCTTCGTATTCGAATCGGATCGCCCCGTGACCGTATTGCAGACAACCAGCGACGATCTTTCTTACTTAATTAGACACACAATAGATACGTTCGATTCGCAAATTCGGTTCTGCACTTTGTAACGATTTGTAACTTTACGGAGGAGGCCGGATGCAGCCAATCGGCGAGGAAAGGCTGCATCCGGCTCCACTTATTGAGGCATAGACCTTGCGGCTTATTTGTGGTCGACGTCTACGTACTCGGCGTCGATCACGCCCTCATCCTTTGGCGCTTCCGTGGGCGCACCCGCGGTTGCATCTGCTTCTGTACCAGGCGCGGTCTGACCGGCCTTGTACATGGCCTCGGCCAGCTTGTGGCTTGCCGCGGTCAGCTTCTCGTTGGACGCCTTCAGATCAGCCGCAGACGGAGTACCGGCAAGCGTGGTCTTTGCATCGGCCAGGGCAGTTTCTACCTCGCCGCGCTCTTCACCCGTGATCTTGTCGCCGTTCTCCTTGAACATCTTTTCGACGTTGTAGACCATGCTGTCGAGCTGGTTGCGCGCTTCAATCTCCTCGCGCTTCTCCTTGTCCTCGCCTGCATGGGCTTCGGCTTCCTTCGCCATGCGCTCAACCTCTTCCTTGCTGAGGCCCGAGCTGCTGGTGATGGTGATCTTCTGGTCCTTGCCGGTGGCGTTGTCCTTCGCCGTCACGTTCAGGATGCCGTTTGCATCGATGTCAAACGTGACCTCGATCTGCGGCACGCCGCGCGGTGCGGGAGGGATGCCACTGAGCTTGAACTTGCCCAGCGTACGGTTCTGGCTAGCAAGCGGACGCTCACCCTGGATGACGTGAACCTCAACCTCTGTCTGCGAATCCGCAGCGGTGGAGAAGGTCTCCGTCTTCTTCGTCGGGATGGTCGTGTTGCGCGGGATCATGGGCGTTGCAACACTGCCCATGGTCTCGATCGCCAGCGTCAGCGGCGTGACATCAAGGAGCAAAAGATCCTTGACTTCACCACCCAGAACGCCACCCTGAACCGCTGCGCCAATCGCAACAACTTCATCCGGATTCACGCCCTTGTGCGGCTCCTTGCCGAACAGCTCCTTCACGATGGCCTGCATGCGGGGCATACGTGTCTGGCCACCCACGAGAACCACCTCGTTGACCTTGCTTGCATCAATGCCTGCATCGGCCATCGCCTGCTTGCAGGGCCCAATCGACTTCTGCAGCAGATCCTCAACGAGCGACTCGAACTTCGCACGCGTCAGCTTCACCACAAGGTGCTTGGGGCCGGTCGCGTCTGCCGTAATGAACGGCAGGTTGATCTCCGTCTCCATGGTTGTGGAGAGCTCAATCTTCGCGCGCTCCGCAGC
>JAMFTB010000093.1 GCA_026225595.1 Terriglobus sp.
TACTTCACCATGGACGACAACCTGTCGAACGCGGTGACGGAAGCCTTCGTTCGCCTGCATGAGCAGGGGCTGATCTACCGCGGCGCATACATCGTGAACTGGGATCCCGCGCAGCAGACCGCCGTCAGTGACCTCGAAGTCGAGCACAAAGAAGTTGCAGGCAAGCTCTACCACCTGCGCTATCCCTTTGCGGACGGCACGGGCTCCATCGTGATTGCAACCACGCGACCCGAAACCATGCTGGGTGACGTAGCCGTTGTGGTGAACCCAACCGATAAACGCTACACCGCGTTCGTAGGCAAGACCATCAAGCTGCCGCTCAGCGGCGTGAACGGCGAAGCAGATCGTGAAATCCCGATCCTTGCAGACGACTGGGCCAAACCGGAGTTCGGCACTGGCGCAGTAAAGGTAACGCCTGCGCACGATCCCAATGACTACGAGATTGGCAAGCGCCACGAGTTAACCAACCTAACCATCATGGACGAGACCGCGCACATCGACCTGCCCGGTTCGACGTACCACGGGCTGGATCGCTACGTTGCGCGCGAACGCATGCTTGCAGACCTTGAGAATCAAGGGCTGCTTGTAGACGTGAAGGATCACACCCTCGCCATCGCCACATCGCAGCGCAGCGGAGCGGTGATTGAGCCGCGCCTTTCCATGCAGTGGTTCCTCAAGATTCAGCCGCTGGCAGACAAAGCCATCGCAGCCGTTGAAGAAGGCCACATCAAGTTCACGCCGCCCATGTACGCGAAGACGTACTTCGAGTGGATGCGCAACATCCATGACTGGTGCATCAGTCGGCAGCTGTGGTGGGGCCACCGCATCCCCGCGTACCACTGCCCGCAGTGCGGCACCACCTGCGTCGCACGCACACGGCCAGAAAAATGCGGTAGCTGTGACCACGCAGAACTGCAGCAGGAAACTGACGTGTTGGACACGTGGTTCAGCAGCGGTCTGCTGCCGTTTACTGTGTTCGGATGGCCCGAGCCTACGGTGGACTCCGCAAAGTTCTATCCAACGGACCTGCTCGTCACCGGCTTTGACATCCTCTTCTTCTGGGTCGCCCGCATGATCATGCTGGGCACGCACTTCATGCTGGACGTGCCCATGCCCGACGGCAGCGCGCGCACGCTTGCGGACGCAGTGCCCTTCCGCGACGTGTACATCCACGCGCTGGTGCGCGATGCCGACCGCCAGAAGATGTCGAAGACCAAAGGCAACGTCATCGACCCCATTCAGATCATCGAGCGCTTCGGCACAGACGCCGTGCGCTTCACGCTGGCATCGCAGGCCTCGCCCGGCACAGACATCGCCTTCAGCGAAGCACGCACGGAGGGCTACCGCGCCTTCGCCAACAAAATCTGGAACGCCGCACGCTTCCTCTTCATGCAGGTCGAACGAGCGCAGGCCGCCGGCTACAAGATGAAGATGGGCGCGGGCACGTCCGTCTCTGCTCTGCCTGAGATCACGCCGATTGAAACTCGCTGGATCTTCGCGCGGCTGCGCGCGGTGTGCGCAGAGGTCGATCGCGCGCTGGCCGACTACCGCTTCGACGAAGCCGCAAACGCCGTCTACCAGTTCTTCTGGGGCGAGTTCTGCGACTGGTACCTTGAACTCGTCAAGCTGCGCCTCGACTTCCCGGAGCCGACCGAAGGCGTGGAGCCGATTCAGTATCCGGAGACCGCCATCTCGCTCGCCGGTCTCGTCGGCGTGTTCGAGGCGTCGCTGCGACTGCTGTCGCCCTTCATGCCCTTCCTGACGGAGGAGCTGTGGAACGCGCTTTACGAAGGCGCGCCGCCCGCAAAGTCCATCGCGCTCACGCACTTTCCGCAGGCATCGGACTTCCCCGCGGACGACGCAGCCGTGGCCGCCATCAACACGCTGCAGGAGCTGATTGTGACCGTGCGCGGTCTGCGCAAGGAACTCACCATACCTGAGAAGGAAGCCGCGCCCATCCTGCTGAACGGCGACAACCGCATCCTTGCGCTGGCCGACGCCAACCGCGACATGCTGGCGCGGATGGCCCGCGTAAGCGACGTGGAGTTTGCCACGGAGACGATGAGCGGAGCAAACGTGCGCTCCGGCTCAGGCTTTGACGTCACCGTCGTCTACGAGCGCCAGATCGACGTACCCGCTGAGCGCGAGCGCCTTACCAAGGAGATGGCAAAGCTGCTGAAGGGTCTGGAAGCCGCCGGTCGGCAGCTGGGCAACGAAGGCTTCGTAGCCAAAGCCCCAGCCGCAGTAGTGCAAGGCCTGAAGAAGCAGCAGGCGGAGACACAGTCGCTCTACGACAAGGCAAAGGCCGCGCTGGAAGCTCTGCCCTCGGAGTAATGCGGCATCCCACGTCTCCAAAGCGAGACGTGGGATGCCGCTTTATTGGTTTGTCTGCAGATCGGTGTTGATGGAGTACGCCTGCGCAAACCACATCAGTCCGAAGACGACCGTAGCGAACCGCGCCAAGGGCGACTGCATGTGGAAGGCAGTTGCTGACGCCAGCAGGCACAAGACTCCGCAAAGCAGCGAAACCACAAGACGAAGCAACTGATGCTCAGGACCTTTCCATTTCATGGGCTGATCCTTTCAATAAACCGCGCTGACGGCAAGCAAAATCCAAGACAGAAAAAGGGCAGCCCCGAGGGGCTGCCCTTTTAAATTTCAGTACTGCAAAGCTTAGAGAGCGGTAACGTTCTCAGCCTGCCAGCCCTTGGGTCCCTTGACCACGTTGAAGCTGACTGCCTGGCCTTCCTGCAGAGTGCGGAAGCCGTTGCTCTGGATGGCGCTGTGGTGAACGAAAACGTCTTCGCCAGAAGGACGGCTCAGGAAGCCGAAACCCTTCGCATCGTTGAACCACTTAACTGTTCCCTGTTCCATGTTTTGTATTCCTTGTGCTCATATTGAGCGAGTTGTACCGCCGAACGCAATCAATTGGTAGGTGTTTTGCGTGTACAGGCGGACCAAGCAATACAAACCAGATCGAATCCTACGATCAACCTCAAATGTAAACCAGGTCCCGTACTTTTGCAACATCCATTCGTCTAACCCATTTTTTGAGCACCCGGCTGGTCCCTTTTGGGAATCTCAGATGGAGCCGGAGCCACGGCCTGCTCCGCCGCAATCACCACATTCTCGTGTTTGATCTCAAGCCGCAGCCGGTTAAACAGGCTCATGTAGATATTTGCCACAAAAACCAGCGAAAACTCCGCCATCAGGTAGCCGCGCCAACCCAGGTACAGGAACTGGAACCGCGACAGGAACAGAACCAGCGCCGTGATGTAGTGGCTAAAGCAGTATTCGCAGGTAAACAGGTAGAAAAACTTGCGCTTTGCCACGGAGCGCGCACGCTGGCTCTGCTGTTTGCAGTACTCCCGCGGCTCGCGAAAGACCTCCTCATGGGTGACGGTCCAGCTCATGCAGGCAATAGGCAGCGCCATTAACAACAGCACGCCCAGTTGTTGGAGGAGCGAGACTGGCATGATCAACGGCGGCTGAAGATACGTAGGCAAAGGCATCGGAATCCTGTTCGTTGCAGTCCAACGATTGTTCCCGTAGGATGCGCGTTGCAACGCTAGGATTGTGATTGA
>JAMFTB010000094.1 GCA_026225595.1 Terriglobus sp.
GACTACGCGCTGAACGACGGCGTACACCGCTACAATTCAGACCGCAAAGCGCGCGATTACCTGATGGCGCACTACTGGCCCACAGGCCGGTTGACGCGGCCCATGCTGGCGCTGCACACGGTCTACGATCCGCTCATCCCGGCCAGCACGCTGTCGCTGTACGCGGCAGAGGTAGCGCACGCTGGCTTTGCCGACAACCTGGTGCAGCAGTACGTCCACCGCGAAGGCCACTGCGCCTTCACTCCAGAAGAAGTGGGCAAAGCCTTCGACGAAGTTGTTGCATGGGCCCACACCGGCAAGGCTCCACAGGCTGGTCTGCTGCACTAACGCAGTTAGAAGTGCAGGACAACTCCCGTGGTGAGGTTGTGCTGGTTTGCGTGTGGGCCAACCAGCCGGGTGAAGCTGTAATCGAGGACACGCCAGTCCACATGGCTCAGCAGGCGAAGATCGGCCCCGGCAATTGCACTGAATGCACCGCCGCCGTCGTTGTAACTGCCCGTGCCACCGGTACCGTATTTGACGGAGCCACCGCCCACTGTGATTTCTGCGTAGGGGCGAATCGGGATGCGCGGCAGATGAATGACGGCACGCGGACCAACCGTAAATGTGGTCACACTGACATTGTCTGTGGTGGGCAAAGCAACGACACGTGCGTCAATGCCGAAGTTCACGATTGGAAAGTGATGGCCGTCATAAAAGAGGCCAAAGGTACCTCCGTTCAGCCGCGGCGTATTGGCCGTGGTCAGCGTCGAGGTGGTGAATCCACCATAAATACCAAGCTGTGCACGTGCGGGGAGTGCAACGCAGCTAATCGCGAGGAGTGCGAGAATGAGTTTCAAGTTGTGGTCCTTTGTACGGGATGGGGAATGGCAACAAGCATAGCGTAAAGACTGTTTCATGGTTATGCGCTAAAGCGCTTTTCCGCAGGCTGGATTCCACTTTGAAACCATCGAATGGTTTGCCATTGCAGCTACAATCGTGGCCATGTCGAATCCACTTGCGATTGCAAAGAGCGGCACCACGGAACTGAACCTGCTGTCGCAGATGGCCAACCGCCATGGCCTTGTGGCTGGGGCTACCGGCACCGGCAAAACCGTCACGCTTGAGGTGATGGCAGAGGCATTCAGCAACATTGGCGTGCCGGTCTTCGCGGCAGACGTCAAGGGCGACCTCAGCGGCATTGCCGCGGCGGGCAAGTCGTCCACCAAGTTTGACGCGCGCGTGCAGCAGCTTGGGTTAGCGCAGCCTTGGGGCTTCGCTGCATGCCCGGTCAGCTTCTGGGATGTCTTTGGTGAGCAGGGTTCGCCGTTGCGTGCGACTGTGTCTGAGCTGGGGCCGCTTTTGTTCGCGCGCATCCTGAACCTGAACGACACGCAGACCGCTGTGCTGACGCTCGTCTTCAAAATTGCAGATGACCAGGGCATGCTGCTGCTGGACCTGAAGGACCTGAAGGCGATGCTGAACGCCGTGGGCCAGAACGCGAAGAGCTACCAGACGGAGTACGGCAACATCTCCGCAGCCAGCATTGGCGCGGTGCAGCGCGGCCTTGTCGCGCTGGAGTCGCAGGGCGGCGATAAGTTCTTTGGTGAGCCCGCCCTGAACATTGACGACCTGCTGCAGACCGTGGACGGCAAGGGCGTGGTCAACATTCTGGCGGCAGACAAGCTGATGCAGTCGCCGCAGCTGTACGCCACGCTGTTGCTGTGGCTGCTGTCTGAGCTCTATGAAAAACTGCCCGAGGCGGGCGATCTGGACAAGCCGAAGCTCGTCTTCTTCTTTGACGAGGCGCACCTGCTCTTCAACGATCTGCCATCGCAGCTGGCGCAGAAGATTGAGCAGGTCGTTCGGCTCATCCGCTCCAAGGCGGTGGGTATCTACTTCGTCACGCAGAACCCCGCGGACATTTCGCCCGTCGTCCTCTCGCAGTTGGGCAACCGCGTGCAGCACGCTCTGCGCGCCTTTACACCGCAGGAGCAGAAGGCCGTGAAGGTGGCCGCGCAGACCTTCCGCGCCAACCCGGCCATCAACGTGGAAGAGGCCATCGGCCAGCTTGCCGTGGGTGAGGCTCTGGTTTCGTTCCTTGATGAGACGGGTACGCCCACCATCGTGCAGCGCGCGTTTGTGCTGCCGCCCCACGCGCGCATTGGTCCGGTCACACCGGAGGAGCGCAAGGCCGCCATCGCCGCGTCTGTTGTTGCGGGCGTGTATGACACACCCATCGACCGCGAAAGCGCATACGAGCGGCTGAACAACCGCGCTGCGGAATCTTCAACAGCTGCTGGAGCACCTGCTGCCGGAACACCAGGGGCACCTGCCACAACACAAGCCGCGCCGGAGACATCCGGCGGCTGGTTCAGCAGCGTAACCCACGTGCTTACAGATAAGGGCCCGACGGGGCCGCGTGGAGGCCGTCCGGCAGACAGCATCCTTGAAACCATGGCGAAATCCGCGGCGCGCGCAGCAGGCAGCCAGGCGGGCCGGCAGATTCTGCGTGGCGTACTTGGCTCCATCCTCGGCTCCGGCAGCACCCGTCGCTAGGGAGCGGAGTACAGCGCTTCGGTCGTCATCCTGAGCGCAGCGAAGGATCCCGACGATTCTTCGCCCTTACGATGAAGCCTGCAGATTTCTGCCGATGAATTCCGTGGCAGAAAGCTACCAAATGTTGTGGCCGTGTCGCTGCGTCGGGATCCTTCGCCCTGCTCAGGATGACAGTGCCAGAGGGGAACGACGCCGATAGCGCAGGGACAGTAACTACATAACCGCCTGCCGTGGTTACGTTTGGGTTTCCCGCAAGCTAGAATGACCTATGGACCTCCCACAGGCAGCCCCACCGGGGCCTGCGCAGGAGATTACCGGCCCCACCACCATCCCCACCAGTGATTCCGGCCGGAACCTGGAGGCAGCCGTACCTGCGCCTTCGCCGCTGCAGCCCGCGGATTCTCGTCGCCGTGCCGCAGACAGCGCGCAGCCACTGCCGGTGGCCAACGGCGTAGAGGCTCTGCTTGAGATGGACGCCACGGGAGCCGCGGCAACAGATCTGGCAGAGCCATCCGGAGTGTTGCAAACACCACCGTCTACACCGCAGGAACCACCGCTGCACGCAGCCGCCTACCTGCCCAACGCCGGTGAAGGCGTAGCCGCAAAGATTGACGCAGGCTTTGAACTGCTGCTGGCCACGCTGCGCGACAACCGTCCCGGCGACGACCTTGAAATTGTTCGCCGCGCATGGCAGTTCTGCATGCAGCAGCATGAGGGGCAGTTGCGCGCTTCCGGCGAGCCATACATCATCCATCCGCTGGAAGTAGCGCAGGTGCTGGCGGAGATGAAGATGGACTCCACCGCCATTGCCGCTGGACTGCTGCATGACGCGGTAGAAGACACCGACGTCTCCACGCAGGAGATTGGCCGCCGCTTTGGCGAGCAGGTTGCGCACATTGTTGAGGGCGTCACCAAGCTGGACCGCATTAAGTTCGCGAATAAGGAAGACCACCAGGCAGAAAATATTCGCAAAATGCTGCTTGCGATGGTCACCGATATTCGCGTTGTACTTATTAAGATGGCAGACCGGCTGCATAACATGCGCACGCTGGGCGCTCTGAAGCCGGAAAAGCAGCAGCGCATTGCTCGCGAAACTCTGGACATCTACGCGCCGCTGGCGCATCGCCTGGGCATGGGTAAGTTACGCGGAGAATTTGAAGACTTAGCCTTTCGCTATGTCGATCCCCTGACTTATCAGCAGTTATCCGAAGAGGTCGATAAGTTACGCATTGCCGGCGAGCAGTTTCTTGAGGGCAGCGTTACGCGTCTGCAACTTGAGCTTCAGCGCCACGGTATCAGTGGCCGCGTTGAAAGCCGCATCAAGCGCCTCTACAGCATTCAGCAGAAGCTGGCGTCGCAGCAGATTCCCGTGGACCAGGTCTACGACCTGTTCGCCATACGCGTCATCACGCAAACCGTGCAGGATTGTTACGCAACGCTGGGCCTGCTGCATAGCATCTGGCGGCCTGTGCCTGGGCGTATCAAGGACTTCATCGCCATGCCGCGGCCTAATCTTTACCAGTCGCTGCACACCACGCTGGTAGCGGAAGGTGGCTACCAGTTTGAAGTGCAAATCCGCACGGAAGAGATGCACCGCATTGCAGAAGATGGCATTGCCGCGCACTGGAAATACAAGGCGAATGAGACCGTAAACGCCAAGGACGAGCAGCGCCTGGCGTGGGTGCGCCAGTTGATGGAATGGCAGCGCGAGATGACCGACCCTAACGAGTTTATGTCGACGCTCAAGATCGACCTGTACCCGGAGGAGGTCTACACCTTTACGCCCAAGGGCAAGGTCGTCGTGCTGCCCAAAGACGCAACACCCATCGATTTTGCCTACACCGTTCACACCGAGGTGGGCCACACCACGGTAGGTGCGAAGGTGAACGGCCGCATTGTTCCGCTGCGCCATCGCCTGCGCAACGGCGACATCGTTGAGATCAGCACGCAGACGGGCCACGCGCCCTCGCGCGACTGGCTTTCATTTACTAAGTCAAGCCGCGCACGCAACAAAATCAAGCATTGGCTCAACGAACATGAGCGTGAACGCGCCATGGAGATTGGACGCAAGTTACTTGACCGTGAGGCGCGTAAGTTCAAAGTAAGTCTGGGTAAGTTATCGGATGCGGATTACGAACGCGTTGCCAATGACTATGGCCTTGGCAACCAGGGCGACTTACTCAGCGCCATTGGTTTTGGTAAGTACAGCGCGCGCCAGGCGCTGAATAAGTTAGTGCCCGGCAGCACATCGGTTGCAGGGCAGGCGGCTGCGGAAGAAGCCAGCAAGCTTGAAACCACAACAGGCCCCGGCAACACGATGGCCAATATGTCAGACGCGGTGAAGCGCGTCTACTTTGGCAAGGGCAGCGACTCGCTGCAGGTGGAGGGGCAGGGCGACTTACTCGTCTACCGCGCGCGATGTTGCAACCCCATCCGCGGCGAAGAGATTGTGGGTTACGTTACCCGCGGCAAGGGAGTTGCGGTGCATGCTCGCAGCTGCCCCAATGTGCAGAACCTGCTCTATGAGAGCGATCGCCGCATCAGCGTGGAGTGGGCGCCGCTGCCGGAGAGCGGCAGCACCGGCGGCCCCGGCTCGCCCAAGGCCACGCGCTACCCTGTGCGCCTCATCGTCCTGTGCGACGAACGCAGTGGCATGCTCAAGGAGCTGACTGCGATCATCTCGGACGACGACACCAACATCCGCAGCGTATCCAGCCACGCCAACGACGACGGAGCCACCGCAACCGTTGAGTTCGTGGTGGAAACGCTCGACCTGCGCCACCTCAACAAACTCACAGTCGATATGCGAAGAGTGCCAGGCGTAAGAGAAGTCCAGCGAGTCTCAAAAATTTAGCTTGATCAAGCGAATGGAATCTATTGAAGGACTACGACTCAAATGCAGATCCTTGTTCCGTGTATAGATTGCTTAAATCAAGGCAGCTTCGATCAAAATCTCGATATGGTCGTTTTGACATACTACAGCGAACGCTCCGTCACGGCGCGCTGTCGTAATGGGCACGAAATAACAATCGTGCTGCGAGCGCAGCTCTTCGAGATACTCATCGAATCTGGTGCAAACGCGCTATTGTCGGGGTTCACCCTTGAGGCCGCTGTCAGTTTTGCTACTGGATTAGAACGGCTATACGAATTTGCAATTAAGGTGTTTTGCGAACACTTACAAATGCCTAAGAGCATCTATGAGGAAATGTTTAAGCATGTAACAAGACAATCAGAGCGGCAGCTTGGTGCCTTTTTGTTTTTGTATGCAGTAGTAACAAAATCATCCTACGCTTTAGACGAGAAACGCATTACGGAGCGAAATAAATTTGTGCATAGAGGAGAGATTCCATCGCCGCTAGTAGCGAAATCTTTCTGCAAGAAGATTTTCGAAGAAGCCGGAACCCTAGTCGACATTCTCAATCGTCAATGCTTTAAGAGTGTGCAAAGAGTCATTGCGGATGAGGTTGAAAGCCGCCGCAAAACCGCACCTTCCTCTCGGATGACTGCGGGAGGCCCACCATTCTTTTCTATTTCGACTCAAAATAGAGGAACCTTCGAGCAAAATCTAAAGGCTCTTGAAGGGACACGAAGACTAATCGCGGAACGCCAGGGCTCATCTCGTTCACAGCAGATTTCCAGCTATGTCTAATAAACTAAAAAGCCTCAGCTGCTGAGGTAAGCTCCAAGGCGTTGAGTCCGTTGTCATTTTCATGACAAGACTCAGATGGCGGCGCAACTTTGTGTCGGGTTAAGTGCTCTTAGTGGTGTGGAGGGAACAGCATATGCTTTCCTGGAAATCTTTAGGTTCTGCGGCAGTGGTAGCGGTCGCATGTGTGGCGATGACGCCGGTGAAGGATCAGGCACAGGTTTCAGTGGGTGTGAACCTGGGTGCCGCACCGGGCTGCCCTTATGGCTACTTTGACTACGCGCCGTACGATTGCGCTCCTTATGGCTACTACGGCCCGGACTGGTTCAACGGCGGCCTCTTCATTGGTGCAGGCCCGTGGTTCCATGGCCCGCACGGCTTCTATGGCCACGTGGACAACCGCTATGACCCGCACAACGGCTACCGTGGACCGCTGCCTGCGCGTGGCGCTGTGGCGTACAACCACTTCCAGGGCAATGAGGCTCGCGATGGCGCGGGCCACATCGGCAATGCGCCCCACTCGGCCGGCGGCGAACACGCAATGGGCGGTCCGCGCATGGGTGGCGGCGGAGCTCACGGCGGCGGCGGTCGTCGCTAAACAGCTTGTCAGACTCAAACGCAAAGGCCACTCGATTTTCGAGTGGCCTTTTGCTTTGGCGTGAAATGTTGCGAGAAGAACTACTGCGGAGGAGCTGCAGCTGGTGGTCCGCCTGCCGGAGGCGCGCCCGCAGCGCCAGCCGTAGGAGGACCTGTCTGGATCGGCAGGTCCTTGCCGTGTTCCGGATCGTACTGGTGGACCGTCATCCACTGCTTGTAGGCCGCGGAAGGCTCGGTGCCCATGCCGCCATTGCGCATTACGTAAACGAAGTCCTTCATCATGATCTTCAGGTGGCAGGTGTCGTAATGGCCGGGTTTGCCGAACTCCGGCTGCAGGATCACCAACTCAGCGCCGGGCTTGTTCCATTTTGCAGGGTAGGTTTCAAAGCCGGACGAAGTCTGCAGCTTGTGGTCGCACTCAAACTGGAAATCGATGCCCTTTGGCTCGCCACCTTCAAACAGGTTGGCGCGGCCCTCGCCCTTGGCTTCATCTGCCTGGCGCATGTGGTAGAAGGTGGTCTGGCTGCGGTTGAAGACGTGGACGCGCAGCGGATAATCCGCAGGGTTGTGGCTCTCTGCGCGGGCAACGCCGGCCAGCGGCATCAGCAAGGTAAGAAGTGCAAGGGATAGCAGGCGGCGCATTCCGTGGTCTCCTGTTTGGTCTGCTGGGAACACACGCAGTATATCCATTGCAGGCGAAGCGTCTATGAGTTCGTTTTCGGCTTATTGCGCGACGTTGCAGATTGAAAGAGATAGACGCCCAGCACGCAGATCAGCGGCTCCAACACGTGGCGAAAGCGCGCCTGCACGGTGACGGCATAGTAGGGCAGCGGCAGCAGCAGCAGAGCGGCGTCGTACACCCATGCAGCGGGCGCACGACGGCGCAGGGCAAGCGCTGCTCCCATCAAACCGCACAGTGAGAGGAACTGAAAACTCATCAGGCGGAAGTACTCCAGCGCGCCTGCTTCCTGCACGGATTTCGGCACGCCCGCCCAGTACATCCACGTGCGCTTTGCGGTCAGCCGCGCAAACTGTGCGGGGTGCGCGTGAATCCACGCAGACGCGCGTGCGCCGCGATCGGCCGTCCATGCGGGCTCTCCCATGCGCTGGTACTCGGCAAGGATGCGCGTGTTTTCGAGAGGCACGGTGCGGCCCCACGGAAAGCCCGTGGACCAGTCGCTGTTGCCTTCGTAGTTCTCCGCGCCAAAGTTGTCGCGCAGCGGAATGAAACGGTGAAAGACGGCATAGTTACGTGCAGTCCACGGGGCAAGTGCAGCGATGAAGAGCAGGCCCGCAAGTGCTGCATGAATCAGTCGCCGTGGCCGCCAGACCGGAGCTGTCAATGCATAAAGAGCAGTCACCGGCACCATCAGCAGCGGCGTTGGATTGAGCATGGCAAGCGCTCCCCACAGTAGACCGAATGCGGCCCACTGCTGCCATGTCTGTTCCTGTTGCGCGCGATCGCCGGTGCCGCGCATGCGCAGCGTCAGCAGCACCACGGCAGCAAAGACGGCTGCGCTGGCAGTCGTCTCCCACACCCAGCGAACGCTGTACTGCATGGCCGCCGGATACAGCGCCCACAGCCAGCCGCTCCACAACGCGCAGCGGCGGCCAAAGCTGCGCAGGGCAATCTCGTAGCAAAGCACTGCCGTCCACGCAGACAGCAGTGAGTTCACCGCCAGCAGCACAAATGCGCTGAGCTTTGAATACACGCCAAAGAGCTTGAAGGTGCCGCCAATCAGCAGCGTGTACAGCGGCGGCGCCCACGCGCTGGGGCCTGTGTGGCCCGTGAATGGGTCGCCGTAGCCGTGGCCGGTGGCCAGCGCGCGGCCAATGCGTCCCATCTCCCAACCAAATTCAAAGTGGTCATCACTGGGGCGAATTTTGAAGGTATGCGCCAGCAGGATGTAGAGAATCCGCACGGCAAACGCTGCGGTGAAGATGCGCCAGCGCATGCGGCCGTCTTGCTGCAAAATCTGTGTCGCGTCTTGAGTCTCTGCGGGCATGGGTTCTTTCAACCTTATCGTGCCTGCTTTTCTCAATGCTTATGGTCCTGTCGGACGGGCCCGCTGCGCGCGGGGCGGGTGCTCACGCACCTTTTACTGCTTCGCCGTGGGCCTCCCGATGGTCGGCTTGGAGATTTTTACTGGTGCCGGCGAAATGCAGGCTCTTCGACTTCGCTGCGCTCAGGATGACAAGATTTGTGGTGATGCGTTTGATCCCGACCATCGGGTGGGGCGAGGCGAAGCCAGTAAAAAGGCGTGTAAACGCCCACCCCGCGCGCAGCGGCCCGTCCGGCAGGACAGTGCTTTTTGGCGTTGATCAACCACAGGTGCTGCTTGATACATTTGTGGGTATGAACCCCTATGCCAGCTATCTGAATGGACGTGATCCGGTTGAGGTTATGGCGGCCACGCCGGCGGCGCTGCAGTCGTTGCTGCATGGACTGACGGCACCGCAAATTGACACACCACCTGCACCCGGCGAGTGGAGCATCCGCGAGATTCTGGCACATCTTGCGGACTGCGAACTGGTGTGGGCATGGCGCATACGGCACGCGCTGGAGATGCCCGGGGCCACGGTCGCTCCGTTTGATCAGGATGTGTGGGCGGAGCGTTACGCCGCTTACACGGCCGACGCGGCGCTGAGTACTTTTTTGGCGCTGCGGCAGTGGAACCTTGCCCTGCTGACAACCGTTACCACCGACGAGTTGTCGTACCTATTGACTCACCCTGAGCGTGGGACCTTCCCGCTGCAGGAGTTGCTGGAAACCATTGCAGGACACGACAACAATCATCTCGTCAGGCTGCGCGAGCGGCTGCATGTGGAGGCCTGAGAGTCGTGTTGCGAAGCAGTATGCGTTTGAAGACGAACATCCTTGGTGTGTTGATGTGTAGCCTGGCAACGTTCCCTGCGTTGGCGGCGAGTGGTGCGGCTCAGTCCGGTTGCCGCGCCCTGC
>JAMFTB010000095.1 GCA_026225595.1 Terriglobus sp.
CAGGTGGTGGGCACGCGGTGGGGCACTCAGGACCACGCGGTACGCGACTTTCTTTCACGGAACCACGTGAACTATCGCTTGCTCAATCCCGAGACTGGTACGGAAGCCGCGGAAGCGCTGAAGGCGCGGGGCCTCGACGATTCGAAGCTGCCCGTCGTCATCTTCAGCGACGGCACGGCTGCTGTTCAGCCCACGCAGATGGAGCTGGCACAGAAGATTGGCCTGAAGACCCAGGCGGACAAGGAGTTCTACGACGTGGTTGTCGTTGGGGCTGGTCCTGCAGGTCTGGCGGCCGGTGTCTATGGCGCTTCAGAAGGTCTGCGCACGCTGGTCGTGGAGCCGGATGCTGTGGGCGGCCAGGCCGGATCGAGTTCAAGAATTGAAAACTATCTCGGCTTCCCGGACGGTCTGAGTGGAGACGAACTGGCGAAGCGTGGCTTTATCCAGGCCCAGCGGCTGGGTGCAGAGTTTCTGACGCAGCGCGTCGCCTCTGTCCGGCTTGAGGACCAGTACCGGGTAGTAACGCTGGAAGATGGCCGCGAAGTCAGCTGCTCCGTGGTGCTGATTGCCACCGGCGTGAGCTGGTGCAAGCTGGACGTGCCCGGCGCGGATACGCTGGTGGGCGCGGGTGTGTACTACGGCGCGGCACAGAGCGAGGCGGCTGCCTGCAAGGACGAGGAAATCTTCATTGTGGGTGGCGCAAACTCCGCTGGGCAGGCTGCCATGAACTTTGCCAAATACGCCTGCAAGGTGACCATGCTGGTCCGCGGCAAGGGGCTGGAACAGAGCATGTCGAAGTACCTAATCGACCAGATTGTCGCCACGCCCAACATTGTGGTGGAAACCGGCACCCAGATCACACGTTTCTGCGGCGTAGAGCACCTGGAGGGCATCGAATTACTGACACCTCGCGGAACAGAGAATCGTGCCGCAACATCGGTGTTCATCTTTATCGGTGCCGCCCCCAAAACGGAGTGGTTGCCGGCTGAGGTTTGCCGCGATGAGCGTGGATTTGTACTGGCGGGGCCGGATTTGAAGCGCGTCGGCATTGAGCGCGTCATCAGCGGCAAGGGCAGCGCGGATCGAGACCCGTACCTGCTGGAGACGAGCGTGCCGGGAATTTTTGTGGCGGGCGATGTACGGCACGGTTCGGTGAAGCGTGCGGCATCGGCGGTGGGCGAAGGTTCCATCGCAATTCAGTTTGTACATCAGTATCTGGCGGGGTTTTAGGCGATTATGGCAACGTTTGAAAGCTGCGTAGCAACGGCGGAGTGGCAACAGACGCTCATCGCGGAGCTTCAGCGTCTGCGCGTTTTTCCTGAAGCCTCCGTCGATGAGCTGGCCTGCTTTGCCGCCGAGGCGGTCGAAGAGCATGTGCCTGCCGGCCAGCAACTGATTGGCGAGCATGACCGCAGCCAGACCTTCTCCGTGCTGCTGGATGGTCGCATTGTGGTAACCCGTCAAAACGACAGCAACGGGCAGGAATACTTCATCAAAAAAATGGGCGCGCCCGGCTTCATGGGTGAGGTGGCGTTACTGGCTAACGGCATGGCAGGCATGACGGTGACGACGGAGTCGCCGACGTATTTCGTGCGGCTGAGCGCGGAATCATTCTGGCAGATCATGGCCCGCTGCCCCGGCATTCGCCGCGCGATCTTGTCGGAGATGGAGTACCGCATCCGCGGGATGCAGATCTTCCACTCACAGCAGGAAAAGATGGCCATGCTGGGCACCATGACGGCCGGCCTGATGCACGAGTTGAACAATCCCGGAGCGGCTGCACGCCGCGCCGCATCGCAGCTGCGGTCAAACCTGCAGCGGATGCACGCGCTTGCCCGCGGATTTTCTGAGCGCGGTCACACGCCGGAACAACGCACCTGCCTGTCTGCATTGCAGGAGCGCGCTCTGGCTGTGCGTGCGGACCTGTGCATGAGTTCGCTGCAGCAGACCGACGCGGAAGAAGCGATGGGCGAGTGGATGGACGTCCACGGAGTGGCCAAGGCGTGGGAGATGGCATCGACGCTGGTGTCCAGCGGCATCAACTCCGGCGACCTGGAGTGCCTGGCACATGCCTTTGCTCCAAACGAACTGACTGAGCCGATTGAGTGGCTGGAGGCGACTGCCTCGTCCATGCAGATGGTGGGCCTGGTGGAAGACAGTGTTGCCCGCGTCACCGAACTTGCGCAGTCCGTGAAGGCTTATGCGCACGAGGGGCAGGGCGGTATTCAGGACCTGGATGTGAACGAGAGCGTCCACGCAACCGTGGTGATGCTGAAGCACAAGCTGCGTGAGAAGAATATCCACATGGAAAAACAGTTTGGACCCGGCCTGCCGAAGCTGCACTGCGTGTGCAGTGGTCTGAACCAGGTGTGGACCAACCTGCTGGACAATGCGATTGACGCAGTCGCGCCGGGTGGCAACATCCGCATTGCAACGTCGTTTGACGGCCAGGACCTGTTGGTAAGCATTACCGATGACGGCCCCGGCATTCCGCAGGAAAATCAGGACCGCATCTTCGACCCATTCTTTACGACCAAGCCACTGGGCGTGGGCACGGGCCTGGGGCTGGGCATTGTGAAACGGCTGGTCGATACGTATGAGGGCCGGCTCACACTCGAGTCTTGGCCGGGCCATACGGAGTTCGTCGTACACGTTCCCGTCGCTCCACACTCGTAAGACCTTCCGAAGAAGATCGAAAACCTC
Organism: Terriglobus sp.; assembly: GCA_026225595.1. Lineage (GTDB taxonomy): Bacteria > Acidobacteriota > Terriglobia > Terriglobales > Acidobacteriaceae > Terriglobus. Next base: position 2,704 of record JAMFTB010000095.1, read on the forward strand.
GATGCAGCCGGAGTAAAATTAACCGCACGAGGTCTGCGCGTGGCCGTACTTAAAGACAGGAATCCAGAACATTGGAAGTTGGGTGTTTTCTACTACAACCCCGACTATCCGCGTCTATTTGTGGCAAAGAGGTTTGGCGGTCTCTTCACGCTTAATTTCGCCAATCCGATTGCATGGGCTATTGCTTCCATCCTGCCTGCTCTTGCGGTCGCAGGCCTGGTTGCGAATCTCTTTCATTCCACCATTTCAAACTGACGCACTCCCGGACATCGGGTTGATTGCGCTGCTTGCCTCATCCAGCGGATGATGGAAGGCATGGTCCGCGTCAGCACTCTTCGCCGGATTCGCCGCTTTCCCCGGTGGAAGCTGCGGCTGTTGCCGGAGTCGATTTTCTGGCTGCTGGTAGCGCGGCTGTCGCTGGTGTTTGTGCCGTTTCCGCGCATTGGCCGCTATCTGGGTACGCTGCAACCTCCCGCTCCGCCGGAACCCATCACTGACGAGGCAACGGCGCTGACCGTATTCCGCGTTGGCCGCACCATTGACACGGCTGCGGACCACTCGCCGCTGGAGTTGGTGTGCCTGCCGCGCGCGCTTGCGGGCTGGCAGATGCTGCATCGCCGTGGCATCGCATCGCGATTGCACTTTGGTGCTGTACGCGAGCCGGAGCGCCCCGGCCTGAACACGCACGCGTGGGCACATGCATCAGCCTGTCTGAAACAGGCGGCCGTATATGGGAGCTTGTGGAAGAGCCGCGCGCCGTGGCGGAACTTTGCAGCGTGCTTACGGGCGAATACCAAGCCGATGCCGCCGTCATCCATCAGGATGTGATGTCGTTCCTGGAGCGGATGCAGGGCGAATCGGCAATCGTCATTTCTTAAAAAGAAGAACACTGTCCTGCCGGACGGGCCGGCTACGCGCCGGGCGGGTGCTCACGCACCTTTTTCTGGCTTCGCCTGTCCCTCCCGGATGGTCGGGATGACACGGCTTTAGCCGCCGAGATAGAAGCCAGATTTTCGGGAACGTGGCTTTAGCCACCGAGATTCGAATTTCAGCGGCTAAAGCCGCGTCTCTTTTTCGGGTGGACTAGTCAGCAGGAAAAATTACATCCCGACCATCGGAGAGGGGCCGTGTGTAGATCCACGCCCATGCCATCAGCACCAGCTGCAATGGCAGCCGCGTATACAACAGCCATAGTGGCAGCGATTTAAAGCGATCTGCGTGCTGAATCATGTAGATGTGGACGTCAAAGTACACCAGCAGCATGGCGATGATGCCCCACGCGGCAACCCTGCGTGTGCGCGGCACGAGCAATG
>JAMFTB010000096.1 GCA_026225595.1 Terriglobus sp.
GCTGCGCTGGTCAGGCCGTCCAGGCCAAAGATGGGAATGCCTGTGGCAACACCAACATGTTCATGCTGCGCATCACTTGTTGCCAGGGGTTTACCAAACAGCAGGTCAAGCATTCTCATACAAGAGCAACGGCCTCACGCCACGGTCACGCAAGACCGGGCCAACCGCTGATTAAACAGGAAAAGGCATAAGGATTCCGTAAAAATTTCGCCTATGGCTTCCTTATAGAACGCATCAGGGAACGTTGGCACCGATAGCGTCGTCCAACTCGATCCTGTTCTTCTGCAACAGGTCACCCAGCGCACGGTCCAGTGACATCTGCGCCTTCATCCAGTCAGAGCGGGCCGCAACTTCGGTCGATCGCGCCTGCGCAAGGTACGCCTGATCCTGAATGATCATGTAGTTGGTGCTTGCACCAACGGAGAACTTGTCAATCTCTGCCTGCAGCAGCTGCTGTTGGTAGTTGCTGCTCTCCACCGCGGCCGTGTACGCCTCATGCGCATTCTCCAGCGCAACCGATGCATTCTCCACCTGCTGGCGCACATCGTTAGCAAGCTTGAGATTGCGGCCTTCCGCGCGGCGCAGCTGGATCTCATCGCGTGCTGCGTCTGATGATGCAATGCGATTGCGCAACGGCAGGTTCAGCTGGATGCCCGCCTGGTAGATGGTCGACAAGCGAAGGCCGCCCGTGGAGAGTGCAGACGGCACCTGGATCATTCCGTTACCCGTTGAGCCGAGCGTTTCATACGGCACCAGGAATGAGCCGCGTGTCTGCACGTTGGCATACACGTTTAGCTGCGGCTTCACGCCGTTGCGTGTGCCCGCAGCGGCAAGCTCATCCGCCCGCACCTGCAGGCCAGCCTGTGCCAGGTCAGGCCGGTTTGCCAATGCATCCGCAGTCAGCGCAGAAACATCCAGCACCGGCGCTGCGTCCGGTACGGTGATGTGGTCTGTAGCAACAATCGACATCACCTGCGCGCCCGGGTCCGCAAGGTTGCGCACCAGTTGCTCACGCAGAATTACCTCCTGCTGCCGATAGAGACCACGCGCCTGTATGAGATCAAGCCTGCTGGAGGAGACAAGCGCCTGTGCGCGCGTAAGCTCCACCGGAGGCAGCGTGCCCTCATTCACCTGGTTCTGATCATCAGCAAGCAGGCGCTGTGCGGCGGCGAGCGACTGCTCCTTTACGGCGATGTTTTCGCCCAGCGACACAAGGTCGTAGTACAGCCGCGATACGCCGTAGACCGTTTCCAGCAGTTGCTGTTCAAACACCAGCCGCGAGACACGCTGATCAACTTGCGCAATGCGAATGAAACGAAGATTCACCGCACGACCACGACCACGCAGCAACGGCTGCGACACCGTGAACGAGGTGCTGGGCGAATGAAACGGATCGTACTGCGAGTTGGAGCCGTACAACACCGATGGCGAGTTATTGACGAAGGCTTCAATCTGCGTGCCGGGTGAAAAGCCCTGCTGGTAGTCAATGGCCGTGTTGAGGAACGACAGTGGAGCAGATGTGGAAGTCTGCGTAGCGGAGCCTGTCGTCGTATCGAGCGAGATGCCATCGGAGCGGCGCAGATAGCCGGCCTGCCCTACCAACGTTGGATCGAAAACAGGAATGCTGGGGCCGGTTGAAAACACATCCGTGTTGTTCTGCGATAGCGTCTGCTGCTGCGTGTTGCCTGTCTGCGCTACCTGCGACAGGTCCGTCACGGAAGCATTCGTAGGCGAACCGTTTTGCGTGGTAGTTGTGATGAGCAGCGGACTTGTTGCAGCGCCAACACCGGGAGCCGTCTGCTGAATGCTGTAGTCCAATCCGCGCAGCGTGCCCCCACCCTTCGCGCGGATGAGATCAGTGTCCGCAAGCGAAAGACTGTAGCGTCCCTCTTCCACATCCAGATTATTTTCAATCGCAAGTGCGAGCGCGTCATGCAGCGAGAGGTAGAGCTTGCCGTCACGAACCAGGCCTGCCAGGCGCGACGTAGAGCCTGCAGGCAGCGGCGCAGCGTGCGGTGCGCGATAGGGTGCAATCCAGTTGGATGGATTGCTGTTCATCTTCGGCGCGGCCTCTGCCTTTGGCCGCGTGGCATCGTCGGCTGCTTTCTGAATTGCATCCGCTGGCTGCGCCGGCGCAGGTGGCTGCGTGCTCATTGGCCGGATGGAACGCAGGTCAATGGTGCTGCCATCAGAATGCGGCAGAGGCGCGTCTGGCGTGATGCCAGGCTGCTGCGATTGCGGTGGAGCCTGCTGGCCGGGGGCCTCCGTTACACCGGGATGAAGTGACGGCGGCGCGGTGAACGGCGGTGGCTGCTCCTGCTGGTTCTGTTGCGCACGCGCCTCTGCGCTGACAGCACATGCTGCGATAACAACGACGACATGGGCTAAGCAGCGCTTCACTTGCTGTTCCCCTTGCTGCTGTCGCCGTTGTTCTTGTTGCTGCCCGATGGTCCGCCGCTTTGACCAGAGTTGCCGCTCCCCTTCTTGCCCTGGTTGTTCGTACTCTCAGACTTCTGGTTCACGATGGACTGATCGCCATACTCATTGGGGCCTGCGTTCGGCACCTTGTTTGTCTGCGCGCCGCCTGAGCCGCCAGTGTCTTCGCCCGCTTCTTTGCTCTGCAAAGGGCGCACCTTTGCAC
>JAMFTB010000097.1 GCA_026225595.1 Terriglobus sp.
CCGTGAGCGGCGCCCGGTGCTGAGCGGCGGTCCATAGCGCCTGAAAGGAGTACATGGACGATCCGTCCCCGACGACGCAGACCACGCGCCGCGACGGATCGGCGAGCGCGAAGCCGACCGCGGCGGGCAATCCGAAACCGAGGCCACCGCTGGCCATCGTGTAGAAGGAGCCGGGGCGGTCGAAGGGAAGATGATCCTGCAGAGCCGGACGATGAGACGGCGCCTCTTCCACGACAATGGCGCGCTCCGGCAGGATTTCGGACAGCACATGCAGGAGGTACTCGGCGCGGATCGGCGTGCTGGGCGCGGGTTGCGCCGGCATCTTCCGGCGCGGCGGCGGTTGCCTGTCGCGGGCCTGGATCATGCCGAGCAGGCCGATAACGTTTTTACGCGCTGCCAGCGACACCGCAGACACCAGCGCACCAATGCCGCTGGCCGCGGAGAGCAGTCCCAGCATCTTTGGGCCACCATGCAGCACCACCCGCGCAAACACAGGCAGCAGCGTCATGTAGGGCGATCCCAAAAGGCTGCTCATAGCAAACATCAGAAGGATGTTGCGCACGGGCACATACGCCGACACGTAGCTCCATCCATCATGCATCTGCGCCAGCATGCTGGGCCGCCGCTGATCAGACAGCTTGTCATGCATAACGCGAATCATCAACAACGACACGATGACTGCAAGGTAGGAGACGCCATCAATCAGGAAGCAGTAACCTTCATTGAGCTTTGCAATGACAAGCGCGGCAATGGGCGGCCCAATGAGACGCGCAATGGTGACGATGGACGAGTTGAGCGCGATGGCATTGCCCAGGTCCGCCTTGTCCGGCACCATCTTCACCACGAAGGATTGCCGGCCGGGCATGTCGAATGCGTCGATCAACCCTTGAAATGCGGCGAGCGCAAGAATCTCCGTGATGTTGATCACGCCCGCAAGCGTCAACCACGCCAGCGCCAGCGACTGCAGCGCGGCAAACACCTGTGTGCCCACCAGCAGTTTGCGGCGATCGATGCGGTCCACCCAGACACCGGCAAACGGAGCCAGCAGAAAGGTGAGAATCTGCCCGGCGAAGCCCACCAGCCCCAGCAGGAACGCCGAATGCGTCAACCGGTAGGTGAGCCACGCAAGCGCCAGCCGCGTCATCCAGCTGCCGATGAGCGAGACGCACTGGCCGCTGAGATAGAGCCGGTAGTTGCGGTGGCGCAGCGCGCGCGCCACGTGAGAGAAGCGTCCGGTGGCAGGGGCAGTTGCTGCGGTGCTCATACCTTCATGGTATGTGCGCAGGCGCGGCAGCGGGCGCGCCGATCTGCGGTCACCGTTAGCATTCGGAAGGGCACGGCTTCAGCCGTGCCGAAAGATCTCTTCCATCAATCCGGGCTTTAGCCCCTGGGGTCGGCCTTCTTCCCGGCAGCGAAGAGCGTACCTCAGCGGCTAAAGCCGTTGGCGTGGATACGCATGCTGGCACAGCTAAAGCTGTGTCCTTCCGATTCATGAATAGTGGTGCTACTTCTTTCCTGCAGCCTGCTGCATCTCGCTGGCGGCCAGCAGGTACGCACCCACGCCCTTGGGATCGTCGTCGCCCACAGCTTCCTTCACGTAGTAGTTGTAGTCACCCGCGCGATAGGGCGTGCCGCCAAGGCCACTCACCTTCACGGTTCCGTGCAGCGTTACCGTGTCTGCATTTTTCGTGACGAACTGCTTCTCCAGCCCTGCCCATCCGCGCAACGCAACTGGCTCATACTTCTGCGGCAGGTAGCCCAACCGCACGCCGCGCGCTATGGCATAGGTGAACATTGCCGTGGCCGATGCTTCGCGGAAGTTGCCGGGCTGCGTGCCCTTATCCATCACGTCCCACCAGACGCCGGTTGCAGGATCCTGCACGCGCGATGCTGCCTCTGCAACGCCATTCAGTGCAGCAATCAGCTTTGCGCGATCTGGATGATCCGCAGGAAACCACGGCAGTGTATCTGCCAGTGCCATGGCATACCAGCCCATCGCGCGCGCCCAAACTTCCGGCGATAGGCCGGTGGTTTTGTCGGCCCACGGCAGCGGCTTTTCTGCAGGTGTGCTGGCGTCCCAGCCGTGACGCAGCAGGCCTGTCTTTGGATCGCGCATGTGGTCATACATCAGCAGCAACTGCTTCGCAATGTCGTCAAACTCCGCGGGCTGATTGAATGTTTTCGCATAGGCCGCGCGGAAGGGCTCGCCCATGTAGGCGCCATCCAGCCACATCTGCCGCGGATAGACCTGCTTGTGCCAGAAGCCACCGTGCGACGCGCGCGGCTGCGTTGCGAACTGCGCGAAGAGCATCTTCGCCGCCTTCGCGTACTTCTCTTCCTTGGTGACGCTGTAGACGAACATCAAGGCGCGGCCTGGCTCAAGGTTATCCAGCGTGTGCTGCGCGGGATCGAATGGCTTGCCGGGCTCTGTGCTGATGTTGCCATCCGCATCCACCCAGCGATCCACCGTTGCTTTGATGTAGGCGAAGTCGTCCTTGTTCGCGGTGACCTGCCACTGCGCTGCCATGCCATCCAGCACCACGCCCGTCTCGTACGTCCACTGGCCGGGCCGCGTCTGCGTCAGCACTTTGCCCTCAGGCCAGTGCGACCTCACGGTTGCGGCCATTGCAGCGCCGTCGGCCTTTGCCTGCTGCGCAGCAGCAACCGTCTGCGCGGAAAGCACAGAGCCAAATGTGAAGGAGGCAGTAACAAGAACCGCGCGGAGTGTGTAACGGACAGGAATGTGCATGCGCGTCCATCCTAGCGCAACACCTATAACGAGTGGTACTACCACTCTCGGCGGCTAAAGCCGCTTTTCTGTGCGGCTTGATTTCTATCTCGGCGGCTGAAGCCGCTAATGCTAGACCGAGATGACGAAGGTGTCTTCTGTGCGGGTGACGCGGTTGTAGAGCGTGTCGCGCTCTACTGGTTCGCGGCCTGCTTCGCGGATGAGCCGCTCCAGCTCCGCGCGGCGCATGCCTTGCGGCGTGGTTGCTCCAGCCTCGTGGTAGATCTTCTCTTCCACCACAGTGCCGTCAATGTCGTCCGCGCCAAAGCGCAGCGAAATCTGCGCCATCTTTGGCGTGACCATCTGCCAGTAGCTCTTGATGTGTGCGAAGTTATCCAGCAGCAGGCGACCCACGGCAATCTGCCGCATATCGTCAAAGCCGGTGGTGCGCGGCAGGTGGCCCAGCACGGTGTTTTCCGGGTGGAAGGCCAGCGGGATGAAGGTCTGGAAACCGCCGGTGCGATCCTGCACCTCGCGCAACTTCAGCATGTGGTCCACACGGTCTTCTTCGTTCTCAATGTGGCCGTAGAGCATGGTGGCGTTCGACCGCAGGCCTGCGTTATGGACCATCTCCGCCGTCTCCAGCCACTCGCTGCCGTCAATCTTGTGGTCACAGATGATGTGGCGCACGCGGTCTGCAAAAATCTCTGCACCACCGCCCGGGCAGGAGTCAACACCGGCTGCCTTCATCTTGATGAGCGTTTCCGGAATAGACAGCTTGGCGCGCTTCGCGAGGAAGGCAACCTCAACCATGGTGAAGGCCTTGATGTGAACCTTGGGGAAACGCTCTTTCAGTCCGGCGACAAGGTCGAGGAAGTATTCAAACGGCAGGTCAGGATGCAGGCCGCCAACGATGTGAAACTCCGTCACAGCCTCGCTGTAACCCTGGCCCGCGGAGGTCCACGCCTCTTCCAGCGCCATGGTGTAGGTGCCCGCGTCGCCCTTCTTTTTGCCGAAGGCGCACAGGCGGCAGCTGGCCACGCAGACGTTGGTTGGGTTGATGTGGCGGTTGACGTTGAAGAACGTCACGTTGCCATGCATCCGCTCACGCACCAGGTTTGCCAGCCAGCCCACGGCAAGGATGTCGCCCGACCGGTACAGCGCATGACCATCCTCAGCGGAGAGCCGCTCGCCCGCCAGTACCTTGGCGGCAATGGGGTGCAGCAATGCGTCGTCCGTCTGGAACTCGTGGCGGGGGCGGCCTGTGGGTGACTCGGTCATAACACTAGTTTAGACTCCGCCGCGGCCTCTTGGATCTATCCAAAATACGCATGTCACTACGTCTGGTTAGCGGATGACGATCGGACGCGGCCCCACCGGTTGCTGCTGCAGCGCCCTGGCCGTGGGCGTTACCGGCGAATCGACCATGCGCGGCTGAATGACCAGGCCGTCATAGGGGGTGATGCCCAGCATGTGGTCACCCACTGGCCGCACCATTCGGAGTCCCCAGCCGGAGTCCTGGTAGGTCACCTTCATGTCCGGCGTGTGCACGCTGAACACCAGCGTATTCGGCTGATTTGCCGACACCAACACGCGGCTGCCCGCGCGGTCGTAGAAGATGCTGCTGATGTTGGGCACAAACAGGTTTGGCTGCGGATGCCAGCTGGCGCCGTCATTCTCCGAAACCCAAACACCCTCGCGCCCGCCAATCCAGATGCGGCCACCATCATCGATTGCAACTGCTGTGACGTAGGTCAACTCTGAGGGCGGCCGCACGTCGTGAAAATTGGCCCCGCGGTCGACCGAAATGCCAACATCATGCAGGTCTGCAATGGCCACGCGCAGGCCCTGCGCCGCAGCCATGCGCCATGGCCGGCCCACGGTGCTGGTCACGCGGTGCCATGTGTGGCCATTGTCGTTGGAAGTAAACATGCCGTCCGCAGTGCCCGCAAAAACCGAGTTGTTCTCCGTTGCCACCAGTATGTAGACGCTGGAAGCTATCTCAAGCGACGGAGCCACAGGTGGCGGTGTGTAGCGCTGCGTCTTGCTGCGTGTGGCAGTGCCATGCGAAGTGGTGCTGTGTGTGGTGGTGGAGCGGCGCGTTGGTGGTGGCATATCCGATGCATTGGGAATAACAGCGCTGGATTGGGACCACGTCTCGCCGTTGAAGCGATAGATGCCGTGCCGAGCGCCAGCCAGCAGCGTGCCGTCGGCCGCCTGCGCCAGCGAGAAGATGTCCGCGCCGTTCAGCCCCAGGCTGTGCTGCACCCAGGTCAAGCCACCGTCCGTGCTGTCAAAGACTCCGCCTGCGGCTTTGTCATTCACCACACCCACATAAATGTGCTGGGAGTTGGAGCGGTCCTGCGCGACAGCTGAAATTTGCCGCGACGAAAAACCGCGGTTCGACGGCGTAAAGCTCAGACCGCCATCGGTTGAAAGCAACACGCCGGTACGATCCGTGGCCAGCAACACGCGGTTGCTGTTCTTCGAATCGATGTTCACGTCGTTGACGATCCAGTTTGAATCGCCATTGCGCAAGAAGGTATGGCCGGCGTCGCTGGTCTTCCACAGACCTTCTGTTGTGCCGGCAAAGACAGTACCTACTGCCTTGGGATCTTCCATAAGAACGCGTGTGCGCCGGGCGGTAGACGGTATGCCCTGAATCTTGACGAAGGAACCGCCCTGGTTGGTGCTGCGGTAGATGCCGGAGCAGGCCGACAGGAAGACGTTCTGCGCATTGGACGGGTCCACGATGATGGAAAACACATCGGAGTCATCGATGATGCCCTCCTTCATGTTGGTCCAGTGGGCGCCGCCGTCAACGGTCTTCCACGGCAGGTGCCACGTGCCCGCGTAGATAATCTGCGGATTCACAGGATCGATTGCCACCGATTCGACCTCGCGAATCTCATTGCTGCCGGAGGGGCTGATCTGCGACCAGGTATTGCCGCCATCCAGCGTGCGGTAAACACCGTCCAGTGCGCCAATTACCATCATCTTCGGATTAGAGGGCGACCCCGTAAACGAGCGGATGGAGTGGCCCGCCATCTGCGGATTCGAACTCCATGTGTGGCCGGCATCATTGCTAATGAACAGGCCGCCGTCCGCGTGGTCCAGCACCCATGCGCCTACCAGAACGCGATTGGGGTTCAGCGGGTCCACCACGATGTTGTCCAGTGCTAGATCGTCGCGCTTTGCCGGGCGCGCCAGCCGCTTCCAGCTATCGCCGCCATCGTGCGAGTCATAGATGGTGCCGCTCAGCGTTCCCAGGTAGATGTGGTTGTGGTCGTGTGGGTCTGCCGCAAAGCTGCGCGCGTCACCGCCATAGGGACCAAAGGGCAGCCAGGGAGTCTGAGCTGTGACCGCGGCAGGCAGGGTGATCGCGAAGATGACAGAACAGCAAAGTGGCAGAAAAGACTTCATCGATTTCCTTAGGAAGACAGCACCCTTATTCTAAGTTGCCTGCCAGCAGGCTGGCCGGGCGCACGAACCTGAAACGGTACTGCGGAATGGAGTTCTCCCCTTCTGCTCTCCAGGCCGGGGCGGGATTTGCTCCTGCGTGGTGAGACACAATAGGACCCACAAATGCAACGAGCGGCTGGCCTTGTGGGCCAGCCGCTCGTTGCTTGCTGCGGGTTGGTTTACTTCTTGTGCTTCTTGACCGGTGTGCGGGGAATCGCCTTCACCGCAGTCTCATCGACCAGGGTGCCGGGGCTGCCAGCAGATGCGCCGGCCGGGACCAGGGTCGAGGTGACCGTGTTCGCCGAGCTGGAGCCGGAGTAGACAGAGATGCGCGAAGCATCGATGCCCTTATCGCCTACCAGGTATGCCTTGGTGTTGACAGCGCGCTCTGCAGCCAGCTTCGAAGGATCCTTCACCTTCTTGGAGGGCTCAGCATTGCCAACCAGGATCAGCTTGGCATCCGACGAACGCTGCAGGTTTGCTGCGATGTCATCCAGGCAGGCCTTGGCTTCGTTGTCGACGCGGGCCGGACGCTTCGTGTCGCGATCGAAGGTGATCGAGCACAGAGCAGACGTCGCGGGAACCACAACCGGCGGCGGAGCGTTGACCGTAACCGTGGTGGTCGCGGTAGCGTTGCGGCCCTTGTCATCCATCACATTGCAGGTAACCGTGATGGTGCCAGGTGCTGCGCCTGCAGTGGACTCAGTAGCAGTGGTGCCGCTACCGGAGACCGAACCGGAGGATGCGCTATAGCTGTAGGTGTAGTTGACCGGCTTGCCGTACGAATCGCTGACCACCGAGGTGATGGTGGACGAGCCGCCCGGTGCAACCGTCGACGGGCTGGCAGCGCAGGACAGAGCCAGCGGCGGCAGCGGGTTGATGGTGTACGGAGCAGCGCAATCTGCAAAGCGGCCGACCTTGGTGCTCTCGGTCACAGTGCCCTTGGCATTGTAGGTACCGGGGTTCAAGCCGGTGGTGTCTACATTTGCCACAGGACCGGTACCGGCAATCTTGCCACCGTCAGCGGTCCAGGAATACGTCGGGGTCTTCTTCGGGTTCACATTCATCGGCGTACCGGTGATGGTGACAGGGTCACCCGCGTACACGGAGGAGGGGCTGGCGACGCAGGCAAAGGTAACCGGCGGCGGCGGCACAATGCTGCCAAAGTGCAGCAGCAGACCGCTGCTCAGCTGAGCAGAGCTGACGTTTGCACGTCCGCCGAGCACACCACCCGTGGGGATCTGGGTGTATGGGCCGTAGTCCGCGTGAATGTAGGTGTAGTCCGCCTGGAAGAGACGTATACCGAGCTTGTGGTTCCAGAAGGGCAGGTCATAGTCCATACCGCCGCCGGCCACAATGGCAGGTCCCCACTGGTAGGGGTTGTGGTAAACCGCACCAGGAACTTCACTGTTCGGGCCACCAAGACGGGCGGCACCAGCCATGCCATGGGCAAAGAAGGTTACGTTGTCCATGGGCAGGCGGAAGACCGGACCGGCTGTGACGAGGGGCATCAAGCCGTCATTGGGGCCGCTCGGATGAAACGCAGCATCAATCTCAATACCGACGTGGCGGCTGAAGTAGTACGCGCCGCTGCCGATTGCACCCAGGTTGATCGACGAGTAGCCGATGCCGGGAGGGTTCAGATGACCGTGACCGCTCCAGTAGGAGTAGCCCATGAAAACATCGACGCGGGACGGGTTAGGGCCCGAAGGAGGTGCTGGCGTTTGCGCACCCAGGCTTGCGACGCCCAGGGATACAGCGCTCGCTGCCAGTACCAACCGGCCCAGATTGCGAAACGGTTTAGAAAACATGCGACTTAATCCTCCGCGGAATATCTTGTAGTGCGTATGTGATGTGAGCTCTGTAAAGTGGCCCATCTGTTGAATAGCGTGCTTCCAAAGTTTAGTAGCAGCTTCTTGAAAAGGAAACACAAATTGTGCTGCCAAGCTTTATTAGTACTTCTTGTCCTGATGCTGGTTTACATCAGAGCGAAGCTTCCTGGACCGCCGGCAGAATCCAAACAGTAACACCCGTCGGTTGTAGGAACATTCTTTATATGCACTATCCGATGTTCAAAGAGCGCGTAATGCTGCCCCGCTCGCGCTGAATTTTTTCCTGAAGCAAGGTGATTGCATACAGCAGCTGTTCCGGCCGGGGTGGGCAGCCCGGCACGTAGATGTCGACCGGGATGATCTGGTTGACCCCCTGAAGTAGTGCGTAATTGTTAAACACCCCGCCTGAAGTGGCACAGGCACCCATGCTGATGACCCATTTTGGCTCCGGCATCTGCTCATACAGCCGGCGGATGACCGGGGCCATCTTCTGCGATACCCGACCAGCTACCACCATCAGGTCGCTTTGCCGGGGCGAAGGACGGAAGACTTCCGCGCCGAAGCGGGCAATGTCATACCGTGAGCCGCCCATGCTCATCATCTCAATGGCGCAGCAGGCCAGACCAAAGGTCATGGGCCAGACAGAGTTCTTCCGAACCCAGTTCACCGCTGCGTCCATGCTGGCAAGCACCACGCCTTCCGGCGCCTGCGGCCCCCAGTTCACCTCGCGCAGCTTGTCCTGGTTCTTGCCCGAGGATTCAAGCGCGCCAAAGAAATAGCGGTCCGTCCCTTGAGGGTCCGCGGGGCGGCCGTTGCTGGATGTCTGATCGGCAGGTGTGCTCATGGGCCAATTCTATGTCAATGCATGACAACCGATACTGTCATGTTCTGTCGTGACTGTAACTTTCATGCAGCAGCTATGAACCTTACGGTGCAGGTGGGCGATTGGATTCCCACCCCGTAGAACTACCGGTTTTTGCCACGGAGACTACGCGGCGCTACCGGTGAAACCCCATCAACGAGCAGGGTAAATTTGCTTTGCGGGGTCCTCTCCCCTCAGGGGCTAAAGCCCCTCGTTGCACGCGGCATGTGGACGGGCTGAAACCCGTCCCTTTCAAAACTTGCTTTGCCGAGTGTTCAACGAAGCAGTGTTCTGCTAATGCTGCAGGCCACTTAGGGTGCCCTGAAAGACAACATGAAAACTTAGTGTGACGATGCGGCCCAACGGCGTTGGAGTGGTTGCCGTCTCCAGCGTGTGCGCAGTCTGTGCAAAGTGTGAGGCCACGGTGGCGGCCATGCCGGACTGGTTTGCCGTGCCCCCAGCGATGCGTGCATCCAGAATGCGCAGGTCAGCGGTGCAGGCCTTTTCCAGCAGCGGAAACAGAGCGGCGCCTGCGGCTGGACGGTTGGGCTCACGCACGGTTGCCTGGTAGGCCATGGAGGCGGTCTTCAACTCGGAAGGAGTAACGAAGTAGTGAAACTCCCGCGGATTCCACGCAATGGTATCCTGCGCGCGAAAGGAGAAGTCCGTGGTCAGCAGCAGAGGGTTGGGCGAACGATAGGGCGGCGTGGCAAGCTCTGCATAGTCCTGCGCGGGACGCGGTCCAGTGGCCGGCAAGACACGGATGACCCAACCGGAGGCAATGTTCTCCAACAGAAATATGTGACCAGCGTCAATGCGGTGCTGAAAGCTTTGGCCGGCATGGACCTCACCCACAAAATCAAGCCTGGGGCAGCCGGCCTGTGCGTGCAACGCTTTGCTTTGAAAGCAGCTTGCCGCTACAGCACATGCCATCACCAGGCTATGCACACGGCCCATGCGGTCGCAAAGTCTTTGCCAAAGCTTTACCCGAACTTCATCCATCGCTAAGAAAGCACCTCAACCGGCCCGGTCCTTGTGTACAGTAAACGAAACGAACTAACCATACGCACTGATTTGCCGGGCATGCATTGCCGGTGAACCGCGCCGCAGCCAAACGGCAGCGCGGCGGACTCCCTTACCTCAAGAGTTACAGGTGAACAGCATTATGCGTGATCTGCACAAGTCCCTTCGAGCGTGTTGTCTCGGCCGCCTTCTTCCGCTCATTCTGCTGCTTGCCGCCTTCGGCATGGGTGTGCGCGCAAATGCACAGACTCCAGCACCCACGGCAACCTCTACCGATGCACGTGTTGCCGCGCTGGAGAAGGCGAATGCCGATCTGCAGACCAGTGTTGCCGCCGCGCAAAGCGCCGGTGACAACGGCTGGATGCTGGTAAGCGCTGCCCTGGTGCTGATGATGAGCGCACCCGGCCTGGCGCTGTTCTACGGCGGCCTGGTGCGCAAGAAGAACATTCTTGCCACCATGATGCAGACCTTCGCCATGATGGCCGTCATCACGGTGCTGTGGGCGCTCATTGGCTACTCGTTAGCCTTTGGCGAAAACACGGGCCACTTTGGTTTCTTTATCGGGTCCTTCCAGAACGCGCTGCTGCATGGCGTGGGCCTGGTGCCGGACAAGGTGTATGTCACCACCATTCCGCTGCAGACGTTCATGATCTACCAGCTAATGTTCGCCATCATCACTCCGGCGCTGATCACCGGCGCGTTTGCAGAGCGGATGAAGTTCAGCTCCATGCTGGTGTTTATGGTGCTGTGGGCCATCGTTGTGTACAGCCCGATGGCGCACATGGTGTGGGGTAAGGGTGGCCTGCTGAACGCAGCGCTTGGCGGCAGGTTCCCCACGCTGGACTTTGCGGGCGGAACGGTGGTCCATGTGACCAGCGGTGTTTCTGCCTTCGTCTGCTGCCTGTACATGGGCAAGCGCCGCGGCTACCCGAAGGAACCCATGCCGCCACACTCGCTGGTGCTTAGCTTTATTGGTGCGGCGCTGCTGTGGGTTGGCTGGTTTGGCTTCAATGCAGGTTCTGCTTTGAACGCGAGCGGGCTTGCTACTTCAGCTTTCGTTGCCACCCATTTTGGTGCGGCTGCTGCAGCCATTGGCTGGACGGTTGCCGAGTGGATCAAGACTGGCAAGCCGACGGCTCTTGGCGCGATCTCTGGCGCTGTGGCTGGACTGGTTGGCATTACGCCAGCCGCGGGCTTTGTCACTCCCCTATCGGCACTTTGGATTGGCCTGATTACCGGCGTCTTCTGCTTCTTTATGGTGTTCATCGTGAAGCAGAAGTTTGGCTATGACGATTCGCTGGATGCCTTTGGCGTTCACGGCGCTGGCGGAACCATTGGTGCGTTGCTTACCGGCATCTTCGCCAACTCCGTCATCAACCCCATTCTGGGTGCGGGTAAAGCTACCGGCGTGCTGGAAGGCAATGCTCACCAGCTGCTGAATCAGGCGGTGGGTGTCTCCATTGCGTGGGTGCTGGCGATTGTGGGTACGCTCATCATCCTGGTGGTGGTGGATAAGACCATGGGCCTGCGCGTTTCCCCAGAGGATGAGGACACGGGCCTCGACCTGTCGCAGCACGGCGAAGAGGGTTACCACGCCGAGCCGTCGTACTAGTTCTCCCGAGTTGGGGGAATCAGCATGGGTGCTGTTTGTTCACCGCAGGCGAACGACAGCACCCGAACCTTTGGGGCACAATGACACGTTGCTTTGCGCGCTAGCCTGTTCGGGATAGCCGCAAGAAGGATTCGGAGAGAACCATGCAGAAGATTGAAGCAATTATTCAGCCGGGTAAGCTGGACGCGGTAAAGGAAGCACTCATCGAAGCCGGCATCGAGGGCATCACCATTCTGGAGGCGCGTGGACACGGCCGCCAGAAGGGCCACACGGAGTTCTACCGCGGCCGCGAATACTCGGTAGACCTGCTGCCGAAGATCAAGCTGGAGACCGTGGTGACGGACGACCTGCTGGAGAAGGCCGTCAACGCCATCATCACCGCCGCGCAGACCGGCTCCATCGGCGACGGCAAAATCTTCGTGACGAAGATTGATGATGCCATCCGCATCCGCAACGAAGACCGCGGCGACCTGGCTCTGTAACTTCCACACACACGCACGCGATGGGCACGGCTTACGCCGTGCCCATTGTTGTCTTGACTCTTTTAACTTGGGACAACCTCTTCCTATAATCGCCGTATGACTAAGAAAGATAAGGTCAACCCGTTTTGTCCAGTTCCTGGTTGCCGCACCGATAAGCCGCACGCCGAGGACTTTCTTGTAAAGGCATTAGTAGAGAGGTTTTCTGCTCCTGACAAGTGTTTGAGTTGGGTTTTGGCTGGGATGGCCGAACTGCGTGACTCAGTCACAGATGACGTGCAGAAGAATCGGCTATTCAGTTGGTATACAAGGATGCGCCAACCAGAAGAGCTTTACTTCCGAACGCTTTATATATTGTTTATCGCTACGGATGATGAGGTCCCCCACATCCTTTCCGGTGATACACCCAACTCGTTTTCTCAAATCTACAAGTCCGTTAATGAGGCAATTCTTGAAGGTCGCGGAGAAATGACGGAGGTCAAACCCGGGCTAACCTCGGGCGAGTTTCGCATGATCGATAATCTTAATGATGGTGCCCACGTCGGATTTGGGGCGATGCAGATGATCGTGAATATTGCTCAGAACGACGAGCATAAGCCTGACCTAGCAGCGTATCTGAATCACATAGAAACCTACTGCACACGGATCAACTACATGCGTCAGATGTTCGAAGCGGGGAAAACTAAGGACATTGTCCGAGACGCGGTCATCAACCTTCACCGTCCCAAGGAATATTGGGAGCAGAAGGCAAAAGATCAACAAACTGCCGCGGATATCACGGCGGCGTAGCGTGTAGGGCAATGTATGCCGGAAAACTGGCTGAATATCCTCCCAGATGCGGCTTATGCTTGCCCTATGCGTTGTCCCCTGCCCTTGCTTGCGCTTTCACTCGCCGCCTGCTTTACGCCTCTGGCGCAGGCACAGAAG
>JAMFTB010000010.1 GCA_026225595.1 Terriglobus sp.
GGGCGCCTGCAGCGCGGTGGGGCTGGGCTTTCTGGACCGGCTGGCGGGCGCAGCCTTTGGATTTGCCCGCGGTGTGCTTCTGCTGGCAGCCCTGATGCTGCCTGTGGCGCAATTTTTGCCTTATTTTGCGCCTGCGCAGGGAAGTTTATTTTTGCCCTATTTGCTTCCGGCCGCGCATGGGATATCCTTCGTGTTGCCGCGAGACTTTGGGAAACACATCTCCGGGCGCGATTGGCTGAACCATTGGAACCATGCCAGAGCAGCCACAGGTGAGGTTGTGACCCGTTGAAGTCCGTTGATGTCAAGCATCCAGATCTGGGGGAAGCACACGTGAAGCGGGAACTCGATATCCTGGTGGCACAGATGCATGCAGACGGTGTTTCGTACGAAGACGCAGTGCGCGAGTTCAAACGGCGTTACCTGCTGCAGGTGCTGCTGAGCCATCGCGGCAACCAGTGCAAGAGCGCGGAAGAGCTGGGCATGCATCGCAACACGCTGAGCCGCACCCTGGCTGAGCTGGAGATGGATACGGCGCAGATTCGCAATGGACTGAAGCGCCCCGTGCGCAGCGAGCGTCTGGCAGCTGCGCCAGCGCGCGTACAGCCCATTGCACGGATTCGCTAACATCTGCGGCAGCGCCTTCGCGAAACGCATCGGTCGTATCGTTAGCAAACGCAGTGTGACTGCGTCTAAATCCCAGGCATGAACTCCTCTTTAATGCGTAATCGGCGGCTTTACGCCATTGCCGCGGCAGCCCTGTGCAGCGTGGCAGGACCAATCGCCCATGCGCAAACGGCTCCGTCTGAGCCCGCAGCACAATCCCCTGCAGCCGCACAAGTCACGCCCACTGTCCCGGCATCATCAACTGGCACTCCAGTAGCTCCTACAGTTTCCCCACGCCGGCGCGAAGCCGCAGAGGATGCCTATTTGCGCGGCGCAAAGCATCTCAGCGACAGCCAGTTCGCGGACGCGGAGAAAGACTTTGCGAGTGCCGCATCGCTTGATCCCACGCACCCGGAGTATCTGCAGGCGCTGGTGCTGGCGCGTGAGCATCACGTGACCGACCTGTTGCAGCACGCCGCACAGCAGCGCGGCACCAACCCCGTCGCGGCTGATGCCCTGTTGAACCAGGCGCGCAAGCTGGACAGCAGCAACCCACGTGTACAGCAACACGATCCTATGCCGCCGATTGCGCCGACTCCAAAACCCACGCGGCAGATGGAGCTTGCCGGTGCGATCCAGTTAAAGCCAAACAGCACGCGCCACAGCTATCACGAACGCAATGATCTTCGCGTGCTGCTGTTGCGCATGGCATCCGATTACGGCATCAAGCTCGCACAGGATCCGGCGATGACGAACAAGCAGGTTCGCATAGACGTAGACGATGCAAACTTTGACGACGCCATGCACGTGCTGAATCTGCTGTCCGGAACAATGCTGGTGCCACTGTATCCGGACTCAGCGTTCGTGGTTGCGGATACGACAGAGAATCGCCAGCACTATGAACACCTGGTGGAGGAGACCTTCTACCTGCCCGGCATGACGCCCGACCAGATCAAGGACTTTGTCAGCATTGCGCAGAACGTCTTCAGCATTAAGCAGGTGAGTATTGAGCCAGGCCTGAATGCGCTGGTGATGCGAGGTCCCGTAGATCTGGTGGAGGGCGCGGACAGCGTCTTTACAGACCTGATGGAAGGCACCAGCGACGTGGTGCTGGACATGAAGCTGTACGAGGTAAACAAGACAACGGCGCGCAACCTTGGCGTTCAGCTTCCCTCGTCGCTGAGTGCCTACAGCCTTGCGTCAGAGGCGCAGAACGTTGTATCGCAGAACCAGTCGCTCATCTCGCAGCTGATTGCCAGCGGTGTTATACCCTCCACGTCCAGCACCCTCGAGATTGCTGCGTACCTCGTCTTTTCCGGTGCCCTTGGCAGCAGCACCAGCTCGCTCATCAGCAATTCGTTCGTCATCGTTGGCGGCGGTGCCACCACTGTAGGGCTCTCTACAGGCAGCATTCCCACCTTGAACCTGGCGCTGAACAACAGCGACTCGCGCACGCTGGACGACGTACAACTGCGCGTGGGCGACCGGCAGAATGCGACCTTCAAAACCGGCACGCGCTACCCCATCCAGACGTCGCTGTTCAGCGACATTGCCACCAGCACCTCCAGCGCGCTGGCCGGCACCACGGTCAACGGCGTCAGCCTCTCAAGCCTGCTGGCCAGTTACCTGGGCACCAGTTCGCTGGGCAGCAGCGCCACCATTCCACAAATTCAGTATGAGGATCTGGGGTTCGCACTGACAGCCACACCGCGCATCCTGCGCACGGCTGACGTGGGCATGCATATTGAGGTGAAGATCTCCTCGCTTGCGGGGACCGCGCTCAACGGAATCCCGGTGCTCACCAGCCGGCAATTCACGTCTGACTTGACGATCCACGACGGCGAAACGGCCATGATGATCAGCGATGTAACGGACAGCGAAACCAAGGCTGCAACAGGCGTTCCGGGGTTGAACGAACTGCCCGGCTTCCAGGGCGGCACGAACAGCAACAGCACCCACGCCACCGGCGATCTGGTGCTGATGATTACCCCGCACATTGTTCATTTTAGCCATCGGAAGGCTACCGGCCCCTACATCGCGCTTGCACCGCGGCCAGACGATGATTAGCTCTATTTTCAGCATGTGGACATGAGCTTGCCTCCTCGTTGACCGCATCGCCCTGCATCGCTATACTCGAACATGTTGAGCGGGAGTAGCTCAGTGGTAGAGTGCTTCCTTGCCAAGGAAGATGTCGCGGGTTCAAATCCCGTCTCCCGCTCCATTTAAAGCCTCGTCACCCCGGCATGCTGGCTTGCAGTTTCGCCCGTTCCGTCTCACCCGAACGTGCAAATGGCGCGGTACCCAAGTGGTAAGGGAGAGGTCTGCAAAACCTTTATGCGTCGGTTCGATCCCGACCCGCGCCTCCATTCCCCTCAATAACTTAAAACCCGACCAGCAGTTTCCTTCCCTGTAGGGATTTTCGTAGGGACTCTCTGACTGCTGGGCATCAGGCCTAAGCCAGACGCTTCAAAATGTGAATACCGGGGCCAGCACGACGCGATTCCGCATCCTCGTTGCGTTTGCGCTCAGCTTCCCGTTGCTCATCCTTGTGCGCGTCGACCTTCGCCATGGAGCTCGCCTGATGGCGGCATGGGAAGTCATGGTAATTCGCCAACTTCCGTTTCTGGACAATTACAAATCTGCCCCACGGATTCTTGCTGGTCACCTTCTAAAACTCGACCCTTCCTTGGAAAGCAATCATGCGCGGCGAACTATCGCCGCCGAGTCCGACACCGAGCAGACCTGTGGGCGGAGAGATGGTGCTCTGCAAGGTTCCAAAGCGAGCCGGGATCAAGGAGCCCGGCACACCAGCTTCCACGTTGCTGGGCAGCGCAAAGTTCGCGTGATTGAAGGCGTTAAACATCTGAGTGTCGAAGCGGAAGGTTACACCCTCGTGGAGCTTGAAAGTCTTGGTGATGTAGATGTCCGAATCCGTGAAGTGCGGCCCTCGAACGGTGTTTCTTCCCGAATCTCCGAACTGACAGTTGGCCACAGAGTCGCCACCTGTACAGGCTCCCGTCGATGGGTCGACGATCGACGCGAATGCGTCGGGATTGATCCACTGCAGCGTGCCGGCTACGGTGACGCCGTTAACGGCGGATTTCTTGTAGAGCGGCACCCCAGGAATACGACGGGCAAACTGTGGACCGCTGGACTGGAAGTCACCATTTCCA
>JAMFTB010000098.1 GCA_026225595.1 Terriglobus sp.
CATTCGTGCCGTCGCCTGCGAAATGCAGGTCCTTCGGCTTCGCTCAGGATGACAAGATTTTGTGGTGGTGCGAGGCGAAGCCAGTAAAACGGTGCGTGAGCACCCGCTCCGCGCGTAGCGGGCCCGTCCGGCAGGACATGTTTTAAACGGAACGCAGAGGGATCAGCGCGGTCTCAATGGCCGTGCCCACCTGCAGCACGCGGCGGTCTGTGCCGTGAATCCCCGCAATCATCAGCCCCACCGGCGCTTCGCCTTCGCGATGGCACGGCACGGAGAGGCCGCAGCCGTCCAGGAAGTTGAAGATGCTGGCGTTGCGCAGCATCGCGCCGTTGGCGTCGAAGTAGGCGTCGTCCGTTGCCTCAAGGTCTGCAATGGGCGGCGCAATGCGTGGCGTGGTGGGCAGCAGGATGGCATCAAAACCAGCGAATGCAACTGCGGCAGCGGCAATGATTTCGCGGCGAGCCTGCAGCAGGTCAAGATAGTCCGCGGCCAGCACACCGCGGCCCTGCAAAATGCGCTTGGAGACATGCGGATCGTATCCGCTGCCTGCGCGCTCCAGCAGATTACGGTGCCATGTAAAGGCTTCCGTCGCTGCGGTCTGGTTGCTCATGGGGATGCGTGCGAGAGCGTCGAAGTGGACCGGCTCCGTTGTCGCACCGGCCTGCTGCAATGTTGCGAGCGCCTGCTGAAAGGCATGGGTCACTGCGTCGTCCAAGCCATCCAAAACATAGCCCTGCAACACGCCCAGCCGGAACGAGGAAAGCGGTTGCTCTTCGATTGCTGCGTACACTTCACCAGCCAGTACCGCGTCCAGTCGAACGCAGCAATCGACGGTTGCTGCGAGTGGTCCGATGGAATCCAGTGAAGTAGCCAGCGGCAGCGTGCCCTGCATGGGGACGCGGCGCGCCGTGGGTTTGAAGCCGGTGATGCCGCACAGCGCGGAGGGCACACGCACGCTGCCGCCGGTATCGGTGCCAATGGCTGAGGAGGCCATGCCGTCCGTCACCGAGACAGCTGCGCCGGAAGACGATCCGCCGGGGATGCGTCGCGTTGCGCGATCCCATGGGTTTGCAGGCGTGCCATAGTGCGGATTCAGGCCGAGTCCGCTGTAGGCAAACTCCGTCATGTTGGTGCGGCCCACGATGACTGCGCCCGCAGAGCGCAGCCGCTGGACGATCACAGCGTCCTGCGCAGCGGGCACTGCATCTTTCAACACGACGGAGCCAGCGGTGGTCACTTCGCCCTTTACATCGAAGAGGTCTTTTACGGAAATTGGCAGACCCAGCAGCGGCTTGTCGCCATTGCCGGCGCGGAGCAGCGCATCCGCCGCATCCGCCTGCGCCAGCGCTGCTTCGGCATCCACGCGGGTGTAGACGCGCGCGCCCTCGCCCGCCGGATCGGCAATGCGCGCGAGACAGGCCTCGGTAAGGGCACGGCTCGTCGTAAGGCCCGCGCGGAGCTGCTGCAAGGTGGTTCCAATTGGCTGCATGTATCTGCCATTCTAGGTGCAGTGCGGGCAGTTCGAGTGGTTCCGCGTGCACATCGGTTTCCGCCGCAAA
The DNA here is from genome assembly GCA_026225595.1 of Terriglobus sp. GTDB lineage: Bacteria > Acidobacteriota > Terriglobia > Terriglobales > Acidobacteriaceae > Terriglobus. The sequence continues at coordinate 1,560 of JAMFTB010000098.1, forward strand.
TACAATTGAATTGCGATGACCCAGATCAAGCAGGAAGACTTCATTACCAGCGTGGCCGATGCGCTGCAGTACATCAGCTACTACCACCCCGTCGACTACATCAAGAACCTCGCTCGCGCCTATGAGCTTGAGGAATCTGAGGCGGCGAAGGATGCCATTGCGCAGATCCTCATCAATAGCCGCATGTGCGCGGAGGGCCACCGGCCTATCTGCCAGGACACCGGCATCGTCACGATCTTTGTGAAGGTGGGCATGGGCGTGCAGTTTGCCGATGCAACGCTGGACCTGCAGGGCATGTGCGATGAGGGCGTGCGCCGCGCCTACAACCATCCGGATAACAAGCTGCGCGCAAGTGTTCTGGCGGACCCCGCGTTTGGCCGCAGGAACACCAAAGACAACACGCCCGCAGTTGTCATCACCGAGCTGGTGAAGGGCGATGGCGTGGACGTGATTGTTGCCGCAAAGGGTGGCGGTAGCGAGGCGAAGAGTAAGTTTGCCATGCTCAATCCTTCTGACTCCATCGTCGACTGGGTGATGAAGATGGTGCCGCAGATGGGTGCGGGCTGGTGCCCGCCGGGCATGCTGGGCATTGGCATTGGCGGCACCGCAGAGAAGGCGATGCTGCTGGCGAAGACCGCGCTGATGGACCCCATCGACATGCAGGAGCTGATTGCGCGCGGCCCACAGAACAAGATTGAAGAACTGCGCATCGAGCTCTACAAGAAGGTGAATTCGCTGGGCATTGGCGCGCAGGGACTCGGCGGCCTCACCACCGTGCTCGATATCAAGATTCTGGATGCGCCAACGCACGCGGCCAACCTGCCCATCGCCATGATTCCCAACTGTGCGGCCACGCGGCACGCGCATTTTCATCTGAATGGTTCTGGCCCGGTGAAGCTTGATCCTCCGTCGCTGGCGGACTGGCCTGAGCTGACCTACAACCCGCTGAATGCGCGTCGCGTAAACCTGGACACCGTCACCCGCGAGGAAGTTGCAACATGGAAGGCAGGTGAAGTGGTGCTGCTGAACGGCAAGCTGCTTACCGGCCGCGACGCCGCACACAAGCGCATGATTGACATGCTGAACCGTGGGGAGAAGCTGCCCGTGGATTTCACCAATCGCTTCATCTACTACGTTGGCCCGGTCGATCCTGTGCGTGAAGAAGTTGTTGGCCCCGCTGGCCCAACCACTGCAACGCGAATGGATAAGTTCACGCGGCAGATGCTGGAGACGACGCATCTGTTGGGCATGGTCGGAAAATCCGAGCGTGGACCGGAGGCTATCGAAGCTATTCGCGACAACGGCGCTGTGTATCTGATGGCGGTTGGCGGCGCGGCATACCTGGTGTCAAAGGCCATCAAGGCATCGCGTGTGCTGGCGTTTGAAGACCTGGGCATGGAGGCGATCTACGAGTTTGAAGTCGTCGATATGCCGGTGACAGTTGCAGTCAGCGCAGATGGCATCAGCGTCCACAACACCGGCCCTGCTGAGTGGTCCGCACGCATCGCGGCGCAGTCGATTGGTGGGGTTGCGATCCTGCAGTAGGGATCAGGCGCGTCGTGTATCGACGCGCCCTTCCTATGCGCCGTCATTCTTCGCTGCGCTCAGAATGACGGAGTTAGAATTCCGCTGGCTTGTCCCAGTCGGTGAAGACCAGGTCGGTGATCGCCCGGCGTTCGCGTGGGGTTTCTTCAATCTTCTTTTAGTTCTCTGGCAGCGAATCGGGCGAGCCGACGTAGCCCAGTGCCCAGCAGGCGATGGGCTCGAAGTCTGTGGGGATGCCGAAGAAGGCGCGAACCGTTTCCTTGTCGTAACCGCCCATGCCGTGTGTGTGCATGCCCATTGCGGTGGCCTGCAGGCTCAGCGTGGCAGACGCTGCGCCAACGTCATGCTGGGCAGAACCGTTGGGCGCGCCGCCCTTGGTGAAGGTCTTCTTGGCTACTGTGACGAACAGAATCGGGGCTTCGTATGCCCATTTCTGGTTGCCTTCTGCCAGCGAGTTGAAGATCTTCTCGTAGGAGGCGTCGCCCTTGCGGCCCACAATAAAGCGCCAAGGCTGCTCGTTACTGCTGGATGCAGCCCATGATGCGGCTGTGAAAAGCGTCTTCAGGTCCGCGTCAGTAACGGGCTCGTCGGTGAAGGCGCGGGGGCTCCAGCGCTGCAGGATCAGTTCGTGGATCGGCAGATCGGTCTTGGCGTGCTTCAGGTGTTCCTGCGCGGGATTATTCGACATGGGTGGCGGTTCCTCTTTGGCATTTGGATGTCTGCAGCGACGACGGCGATGCCGAAGTTTGCTGTCCCTTAAAACGAAGGCGGCTTGAGATGGCGCGGCCAGCCCGCGCCGTGCCTTTGCACGTACTGCACAGGAAACACGCCCACATGATTGAATAACCCTATGCACAATCTTCCGGCGGACGTATTGGTCATTGGTGCTGGCCCAACCGGACTGGCCTGTGCCATTGACGCGCAAAACGCCGGTCTGCGCGTAATGCTGGTGGACAAGGGTTGCCTGTGCAACAGCCTGTTTCACTACCCGGCGCACATGACGTTTTTCACTACGCCGGAGCTGCTTGAAATTGGCAACATGCCCTTCAGCAGTCCCAACCAGAAGCCCACCCGCAGCGAGGCGCTGGAGTACTACCGCAAGGTGGCGGAACACTATGCGCTGGACGTGCGGCTGTATCACAACGTGGATCGCGTCAGCGGCACGGATGGTGACTTCAGCGTCCACACCACCGATCGCTTTGGCCGCGTGCAGGTTTTTCGCGCAAAGAAGCTGATTGTGTCCACGGGCTACTACGATCTGCCGAACTATCTCGGCATTCCGGGCGAAGACCTGCCCAAGACGCTGCACTACTACAACGAGCCGCATCCTTACTTTGGGCTGAATGTGCTGATCATTGGCGGCAAGAATTCCGCAGCCATTGCGGCGCTTGACCTGTGGCGTCACGGCGCAAAGGTGACGCTGGTGCATCGCGGTGAGGCCATGCATCGCCACGTGAAGTACTGGATTCTGCCGGACATCAACAACCGGGTTAAAAATGGCGAAATCACCGCGTATTTTGGCGCCACCGTGCAGGGCATTGCCGAGGACTCCGTCGTACTACAGACGCCGGAGGGCGAACGTACCGTGGCCAACGATTTCGTCTTTGCGCTCACCGGCTACCACCCGGACTTCGATTTTCTGGAGCGGATGGGTGTGGCGCTGGACGCCGCCAACAGCCGCTGCCCGGTCTGCGATCCGGCAACGCTGGAGTCGAACGTGCCCGGCATCTACCTGGCGGGCGTGATTGTTGCGGGCGAACGCACGAACGAAATCTTTATTGAAAACGGTCGCTTTCACGGCGCGTTGATCGCGCGTGACCTGGCGGCAAAGCTGCTCACGGACACTCCGGAAGCTGAGGCGGTGACGGCATGAGACAGCCCCGCACATCGGGCTATGGCTGCATACCCACAATGGGAGGCGCGCCATGCAGGTGAATACGCGCACCATCGTTGGTCAGATGATTGCCGGCACGCTGCTGGTGCAGGCGCTTGTCTTCAGCGTGTTTCTCGTCTTCAGCGTGCGGCAGCAGTTCCGCGATACGAGAAGCCACGACCGGCAGCGGCTGGAGAAGCAGACCGGCATCATCGTGGGTTTGCTGGGAGAGCCGCTGGCCAAGCATGACGATGATCTGCTGGACCACGTCGTCCACGCTGTTCCCATTGCGGCGTCGCTGAAGGCAGTGCGCGTGACCACGCCGGAGGGTGAGTTGCTGCGCAACACCAGCGCCATGATGCCCATGACTCTGAGCAACCGCGAACGCGCGTTGTTGCCCACGCTGGCCAAGAGCGGGCGCTACCTTCGTCTGATGTCCGACGACGGAGACGAAGAAGGCGCGCAGCCGGTGATTGCAGACGGCATTGTGCGCGGCATTGTGTGGACCACGCAGGACAATGTGCTTGCCAATTCCGCGCCTACGTCCGTGCTTGAGAGTCTGCTGATCTACTTTCCGTTCGCTCTCATCGGCAATCTGATTCTGGTGTGGGCGCTCTCCGGCACGTTGACGCGGCCGCTGAGCCTGCTGCGCCGCGCGACGGTGCAGGTACAGCAGGATCCCAATGATCTCTCGCCCTTTCCGCTGCCGGTGGTCGCGCTGAATGAGGCGGGCCTGCTCACTTCCAGCTTCAACGCCATGGTGGCGGAGCTGGGGCGGCAGCGCCAGGGCACGCAGG
>JAMFTB010000099.1 GCA_026225595.1 Terriglobus sp.
CCCAGCTCTCCGATTGCGTTCAGGTTTCCCACCCATTCGCAAGCATTGCAAAACGCAGGTCCTTCGACTTCGCTGCGCTCCGCTCAGGATGACAAGAGTTGTGGTGATGCGTTTAATCCCCAACCAACGGGAGGGGCGAGGCGAAGCCAGTAAAAAGGTGCGTGAGCACCCGTTCTCCGCGTAGGAGCCCGTCCGGCAGACGGTGCCTTTACTCTTTGCTGAAGGTGGTTGCCTTGCGCTCGTCGTGGCGTTCCAAGGCCAGCGCAATCAGCCGGTTGATGAGATCGCTGTAGCCGATGCCGCTGGCCTCCCACAGCTTGGGATACATGCTGATGCTGGTAAAGCCGGGCATGGTGTTGATCTCGTTCAGGTAGATCTTTGGAGCCTTCTTGCTCTTGGGGTCGGCGGCTTCGAGCAGAAAGTCCACGCGCGCCAGGCCGCTGCAATCGCATGCCTGGAAGGCGGCAATGGCCATGGCCTGCATCTGTTTGGTCTGCGCCTTAGTGATCTTTGCGGGGATGACCGGTTCGCTGGTGCTGGTGGCGTCGTACTTGCTGGCGTAGTCATAAAACTCGCGGTCCGGCACAATCTCGCCCACCACGCTTGCAATGGGATTGTCGTTGCCCAGCACGGCAATCTCAAGCTCACGCGCCTTGCCCGTGCCCTTCAGTTTGCCGGTGCCGCTGACGCCTTCTTCAATCACAATCTTGCGGTCGAACGATGCAGCCTCGTCCATGGCCTTGGCAAGCTCCGCGCGCTCGCGCACCTTGCTAATGCCGACCGACGAACCCAGGTTCGCGGGCTTCACAAAGACGGGGTACTTTAGCTTGTCTTCAATCAGCTTTGTGCACTTCTTTGGATTGGCCTTCCATGCGCCGCGTAGCAGCGTTACGTGCTTCACCAGGGGCAGGCCCGCGGCGGCAAACATCTTCTTCATCGCGTCTTTGTCCATGCCAACGGCAGAGCCAAGCACGCCCGCGCCCACGTAGGCGACGTCCGCCAACTCCAGCATGCCCTGGATGGTTCCGTCCTCGCCAAAGGTGCCATGCAGCACGGGGAAGATCACGTCCAGCCCGTCCGTGGTGGAGGCGGATGCCTGTAACGACAGGCCTGTATCTGCTGTCTTTGTGGACTTCTTCTTCTTTGAAGCAAGTTGCAATGTGGCATCGCCACTGAGCAGTGCCGTGGCCTGCGCGCCACCCAGCCACTGGCCTGTCTTGGCAATGCCCACGGGCACCACGTCATACTTGGTGCGGTCAATCGCCTTCAAAATGGACGCGCCAGAGCGCAGCGACACCTCGTGTTCGCCGCTCTTGCCGCCAAACATCACACCCACGCGCAGCTTCTTCGCCATTGGTCCCTTTCAACGGATACCACTCCATCGTATTGCTGCAGGCCTGTGCGTCGGACGTAAGTACCAACGTACGTATCTGATTAGGTCCTGCCGGATGGGACTCCTGCGCGGAGGGCGGGCGTTTGCACGCCTTTTACTGCGTCGCGTGGCCTTCCTGTTGGTCAGGATGAAAGTTTGATATCAGCCTTGAATCCCACGTCTCAGAAACGAGACGTGGGCACCCGCCTGGTCAGCATGAAATTTGATCCCGACCATCGGGAGGGGTGAGGCAAAGCCAGTAAAAAGGTGCGTGAGCACCCGCACTACGCGCAGTGGGCCCGTCCGGCAGGACACGCTTTTAAATGCCTTCGCTACGGATCATAAGTAACCACCAGAAGTTGTATAGCGATTCCTTGACTGTGGAATTCGCTTTCCCACGAATGGCGGGCATTCTTGGTTCATGTCAGGCCGGCTACACAAGCGGCAGACAGCAGGACATTCGGCAGACGACCAGGGAAGCACCCATGCAACAGCCCTGGCGGAACCACTGAAGTCCCATGAATTCTGGAGGATGTAATCATGCGCTCGTTCATTTCACGCATTACCCTCGTTGCTGCTATTGCTGCTGTATCTGTCTCTGCTATTGCAACCGCCTGCGCCAGCGAACTGCCTGAGGTCAACGGCATGGTCAAGGCTGTTCCTGTAGCAGCCAACACCGCTGACAAAAAGAAGCAGGAAGCCGACGCAAAGGCCGCATGGAAGGTTTCCAAGGCCCAGACCGCGCAGCCCGTAAAGGCTGTTGCAGCCGCACAGCCCTTCAACCTGAAGGTGACCAACGGCGAACTGCTGGTGGACGGTGTGGCGCGCAAGGTCAAGCTGAACTACAACATTCAGGGCGCCACCCAGCTCTACTTCTACCTGCCGGGTACGGGTACGGTCATTCTCACATCGGTTGCTGCACCGGGCGCTGTTGTTGCAACAGACGCCATCCACGGCAACGTGCTTGAGTTCACTGCAGCCGGCCATAACTTCCGCCTTACCAGCCAGGAACAGATGATCGCAGTTCACACAGCGGATGCGTACATCCGCGTGGACAAGAGCGAGAGCGCTCGCAGCCAGGGCGACTACCTGCTGATGGGTTACGCCGTCATGATGCAGGCACCCTACACTTCGACCGGTGCTGAGGCACAGGTCAACACTTCGCAGGCTGCCGTGGACGAACCCACGCTGACCGCCGCGAAGTAACAACAAGCTCACGCAACCCGCATGAGTCACGGCGTCTGCCGGTGTGGCCACACACCAGCAGACGCCCTTTTTTGCAAGAAGCTGCGTGCCAGAAAGCATTGCATCGAGATCAGCGTGTCGTACGACTTTGCGCCAATACCAGCAACGAAACAAATCTAAAAGAGGGGCCGCCATCTAGCGGCCCTCGCAGATAGATCAGTATAAGACCCATCTGATGGGTTAGGTCTCGTCCCTAATTTGCTCAGAATCATTCTTGTTGAAGGCAGCGTCATTGCGAAAGGTTACTCGTACAACACCGACTCGAGCGAAGCGCTTACCTGGGCCGCCGGGTGGGTGCTTACGCTCGTAATCCAGAAAACGGCTTTCACCTTTTTCTAGATACCTATCTAATTCACCGAGAGTGACGATGCCTGCTCCCATGAGAGCCTTAACTATCGAAGAGTTGTCGTTGGGCTCGGACGGTGTGCGGTCTGGGTATTTCATCGCAAGGTAAGCATCCAACGTGTCAAGATTTATTGGCTGATCAAGTGCATTAGTTCCACTTGTGAGCTGCGACTCAACACGCCGACGAGCTTGATCTCGAGTTCGAAAGAACATCTCAAAATGTTGATCAGCAACATAAAAAAGGCCGCTTAGCGCGTGAAAATCTCTCCTCAACTCCTCAGGCACATCAACTTCACTCTTATAGTCCAAGTAATGTGAGGCTGCGGCCCAAGCATCCATAGCTATGGTGCGTATCTGAATTTCAAATGCAACAGATTTAATTGAATCGTATCTTGTACCAACAAAGATGGCCTTGAACTTTGCAATCAGATGGATTGAAAGATAACCAAACTCGTAAGGTTTGGTGGTCTGTAATTTGTTGTCGGTGCTCACAACATCGAACGTCTCCGATAACAGGGCGGCGATACGATCAAGATCGCTCAAAAATAACGCGACGATACGCACGCCAACGATATCTGAGCAATTGGAGAGTGGTTCGCTTAACTTCTGCCGCTCTGCCTTAGAGATCAACGAATCCACGCTCTTCAGCCGCGAAGATACTGCATGCACTTTCACGTTGTTCTTCGCTAGAGCATGTTCTATCTCGTGGACAGCTTCCACTCTAAGCTGCTCAAACGTTGGTAGCAGCCGTTGGTAACCGTTCGAGATATCTTGTTGGTCACCCGGTTTCATTCTGGACGAAGACTAACAGACGTCTACGGGTAGATGCGGTTGAGTGTGCGGGCGAAGGGGATGGTTTCGCGTACGTGATCGAGGCCGCAGATCCATGCCACGCAGCGTTCAATGCCCATGCCGAAGCCTGAGTGGGGAACGCTGCCGTACTTGCGCAGGTCCAGGTACCACTCAAATGCCTCAAGCGGCAGGCCGTGCGTAAGGATGCGCTCCTTCAGCAGGTCGTAGCTGTCAATGCGCTGCGACCCACCGATGATTTCGCCGTAGCCCTCCGGCGCCAGCACATCCACACACAGCGCCTTCGTCGCGTCTATCGGATCGGGCTGCATATAGAACGCCTTCACCACGGCCGGGTAGCGATGCACCATCACCGGCCGGTCAAACTGGTTGCTGATGTAGGTCTCATCGGGCGCGCCAAAGTCGTCGCCATACTCGTGAGGATTTTCGATCAAGCCTTCGGCGAATGCCTTCTGCAGCATGGCGTGTGCGTCGTCGTAGCTCACGCGTGGGAACGGCGCCTGAATGTTCTCCAGCTTTGCTGCCTTCTCATCGCCGCCGGTGATCGTCTTCAGGTCAATGCGATGCTTCTCCAGCACGCGCGTCACAATGTGCGTCAGGAAGTTTTCCGCCAGCACCATCAGGTCGTCCAGGTCGGCGTAGGCCACCTCGGGTTCAATCATCCAGAACTCGGTAAGGTGGCGGCGCGTCTTGGACTTTTCCGCGCGGAAGGTGGGGCCAAAGCTGTAGACCTTGCCCAGTGCGAGCGCGGTGGCTTCAATGTAAAGCTGGCCGCTCTGCGTCAGGTAGGCGTTGCCCTCTTCGAAATACTTCATCTCGAAGAGTTCGCTGGTGCCCTCGCATGCAGCTGGCGTCAGGATGGGCGGATCGGTGCGGGTGAAGTCCTGCGTGTCAAAGAACTCTGCTGCTGCGCGCATGATGGTGGCGCGCACACGCAGAATTGCACTCTGGCGGGGCGTGCGCATCCACAGGTGACGGCGCTCCATCAGGAAGTCCGGCCCATGCTCCTTCAGCGTGATGGGGAAGGGCTCAGCAGCGCTGACAGCCTGCTGCACATGCAGGTTTTCCACGTCCAGCTCAAAGCCTGACGGCGCGCGCGAGTCGGCACGGACCTTGCCGGTGACGATCACAGAGCTTTCCAGCTGCAGCTCCTTCAGCGTGTCAAACACTTCAGGCGGAACGGCGGCCTTGGGCACAATGCCCTGGATGGTGCCGGTGCCATCGCGAAAGATGGGGAAGAGCAGCTTGCCGCTGGCGCGCAGGTTATACAGCCAGCCGCGGACGGTTACGGTTTGGCCTTCGTGGCTGCCAATGTTGGCGATAGAGGTAATGGGGGCAGTAGCTTCAGACATAACACCTATCAGTGTATTTGCCTGGTTACCTTTTGGGGATTGTCCGTGACTGTAACCGCTACGTAATCTGAATGGCGATGCTACATAGAGTGTGGAACAAGCCGGTTCAGGCCGACGGCGAAGAAGTCGAGTGGTGGACGTCGCTGATGGATCGCTTTATGGATGCCTATCACGCGGCGGAGAAGGATGGCTCGCTGGGCCGCGGCGGCGTCGCGCGCCGCATGGGCATCTCGCCCGACACCACCGTCGTGCTGGACGAGGCAGATATGAAGCTGGCGCGAGAGCAGGCTGCCGCGCGAGGCATTACGTATCAGCAGCACGTCCAGAACCTTGTCCGGGTAGGCATGATGGCCTTACAGGCTGAGGAAGACGCTGCTCCTGCCAAGCTGGCGGAAGAAGATGCAAGGCAGCCGCAATGGCTCACTAGCCACTTCGGTCCCGGCGAACGGGTTACTTCGTAGCCTTAGCGTTTTGTAGCTCCGCGGGATCTGCTGCCGGGTTCTTTGCGGAACCCTCCAGCATGGTGAACGCTTTGGCCGCCTTGGCAGACATTTCCTTGGCGCTGATCTCCGGCTCGAAAGCAATCTCAAGCGTGCCAAGTGGTGGCTGCTTCAGCGCGGCAATGCCTGTGCGCACAGCATCCCAGTCCACGGTGCCTTCGCCGGGCCACAGGTGCTGGTCGTGTTCGCCGTCGTTGTCGTGCAGGTGCAGCTGCTTTACGCGGTCGCGCAGCGTGGCAAACGCTGCCGCAACACCGCCCATATCGTGCAGATTGACGTGACCCACATCCAGCGTGACGCCCACCGTATCCAGGTGGCCAATTCGCAGAATCTCCATCAAATGATCAGGAGATGTGACCTCGTTGTGCAGCGTCTCAATCAGCGTCTTTGCGCCCAGCGGATGCGCAAATGCCTTGATGTGCTCGATGGCGGTCATCGAAAGGTCCAGCGTGCGTTCGCTCCAGCTGTCGTTGGGTGTGCCCAGGTGCAGCACAATGCTGTCTACGTCTATCTGTTCGGCCGTTTCCAGCGCTCGCTTTACTTCGTCCATCGCATCAATGCGGCGTGTCTTCTCCACATCAATCAGGTTGATGGTGGGTGCAACGTGCCGGCTCCACTGTGAGGCGGATGCGGTGCGGCCGTCAAAGATGGGCTGGTGCATGGTGGCTGCGCAGTTGTTGTTGCGGAACCACTTGGAGAGCTCTTTCACCTCGCCACGGTCGGTGTAGTCAAAGTGGTGGCGTGCAGCAAACAGCTCAATGCTCTGGGCGCCGGCAGACACCATCGCGTCCAGCAACCCGGCGTGAAGTCGTTGGTGCAGAAAGACATGCGAACTGATGGAACGCTTCATTTCACCCAAGACCATAGCAGGTGGATGAGAACAGAAGCGTATCGGGTGTGGTTCCGCGGCAGAATTGTGCGCATTTCAGGGCAGGTTTGCGCGCGGTTGTGCGATTTTCGACGTCATGCGGCGGATATCGGCTAGTGCGCAGCCAGCGCCTTGTCGATGGCTGCCTGTGCCAGCGGAGCCATGATGGCGTAACCCGCAGGCGTGGGGTGAACGCCGTCCTTGGAAGTTCCGGGCTTCATCGCGCCCTCCGGCGTGGCCAGCGACGTGTAGTAGTCCAGGTAGGTGTAGCCGCGCTCGGCACAGAAGCTCTTCATCCACGCATTCAGCGCGCGCACCTTGTCCGCGGGCTGCAGGCCGCGCCGCCACGCGTAGTCATCCACCGGCAGCACGCTGGCAAGAATCACCTTGATGCCGTGCGCGGTCGCCAGGTCACCCATGGTGCGCATGCTGTCCTCAATGGCCTCCATCGATTCCAGACCGGTGTTGCCGGCAAGGTCGTTGGTTCCTGCCAGGATCAGCACTGCAGCGGGCTTCAGCGCGATCACATCCTGCTGGTAGCGCACAACCATTTGGGGCGTGGTCTGGCCGCCAATGCCGCGGTTGATGTACGGCTTGCCGGGGAAGAAGGGCACAGGATCGGCGCCGCGGCCCCAGGCGTCGGTAATGCTGTCGCCAAAAAAGACGACACGGCCGGGCTCCGGTGCGGGCAGCGTTGCGTTGGCTGCGTGGTAGCGGGCCAGCTGTCCATAGTCTGCGGAGAGCGTCTGCAGGCGCGTGATCTCAGCGGGCGTCAGCGAATCAGGTGCGGCGCGCAGTATGGGGTCAATCGCCAGCGGCTTGCCATCAGGCCCGGTAGCTACCGGCCGTACGGCTGCTGCGGCACGCGTTGCAGTGGCGGCCACGGTCTGCGCAGAGGCTGCGCCCGCAACAAACAACACCGCACCTGCGGTAACAAACAATAGAAGACGAATCATGCGTGTGGCTCCGTGATGCTGTGCTCGACAGACGGGAGCAAGTGTAACGCACGGTGTCCTGCCGGAGGCGTTCACACGCCCTTTTACTGCTTCGCGTGGCCTTCCCGTTGGTCAGGATGAGTTTCGTGCTGATGCCAGCGAAATGCAGGTCCTTCGACTTCGCTGCGCTTCGCTCAGGATGACAAGATTTGTAGTGATGCATTTGATCCCGACTGTCGGGAGGGGCGAGGCGAAGCAGTAAAAAGGTGCGTGAGCACCCGCCCCGCGCGTAGCGGGCCCGTCCGGCAGGACATGGCTTTTAGTTCAGTGTGACCAGCACAGGAGTGTGGTCGCTGGGCTTTTCCTGTGCGCGCGGTGTCTTGTCAATCTCGCATGCCTGCAGCCGCGGAGCCAGCGCAGGCGACAGCAGGAAGTGGTCAATGCGAATGCCGCGATTGCGTTCAAAGGCCTGGCGAAAGTAATCCCAGAAGGTGAATGCATCGCGCGTATCGGGATAGAGAGCGCGGAAGGCGTCGGTCCATCCCATGGCCAGCATGGCGCGGTAGCGGTCGCGCGTCTCCGGCTGGAAGAGCGCGTCACGCAGCCAGTTGGCGGGCTTGTCGCAGTCGATGTCTTCCGGGATGACGTTGAAGTCGCCACCGATGATGGTTGGGATGGGGTCGTTCTTCCACGCAGCCATCTGCACGATGAGCCGTTCCATCCATTGCAGCTTGTAGAGAAATTTGTCCGTGCCCACGGGGTTGCCGTTGGGCAGGTAGATGCAGACCACGCGCAGCTTCGTTGGCGTATCGATAATGGTTTCGATGTAGCGCGCATGCGTGTCCTCATCGCTGCCTGCAAGCTTGTTCGTCACCATTTCAATGGGCAGCTTGGAGAGGATGGCAACGCCGTTGTAACTCTTCTGCCCAATGGCGACGGAGTGGTAGCCGAGCGCCTCAAATTCCAGCGCAGGAAACTCCAGGCCCTTCAGTTCCTGCAGCAGCAGCACGTCCGGCTGCCGCGCCTCAAGAAAGGCCAGCGCATGCGCCATCCGCGCTCGAATCGAATTCACATTCCACGTTGCGATAACGATTGACATTAATACCCCGCGGCTTTGCCGAAGCCTTTGCGTGTGTCGTGGCCGCCCAGCAGTTCGCCGGTCTTTGGATCGACGGCAATCAGTTCGCTGTCGCCCCATACGCCGGGGTTGTGTTCGTCAAACTCTCCGGATCGTTTGATGGTGTAGCCGCGTGTCTTCAGCACGTCGCTCACTGCAACGGGGAAGCGCTTCTCCACCTGCAGATCATCGGGCAGGTACTGGTTGTGGAAGCGTGGCGCGTCGGCTGCCTGCTGCACGTCAAGGCCGTTGTCGAGCACGCTGATGAGGTCGTTGGTCACTGTCGAGATAATCGTGGGCCCACCCGGCGAACCCAGCACCAGCCGCAGCTTGTGCTTCTTCGTCACAATGGTCGGCGACATGGCGCTGAGTGGACGCTTATGCGGTGCAATGGAGTTGTTCGGTCCCTGAATCAGGCCGAATCCATTGGGCACGCCCACCTTGCTGGTGAAGTCATCCATCTCGTCGTTCATGGCAAAGCCGAGACCTTTAATGACCACCCCGGAGCCGAAGTAGAAATTCAACGTGTAGGTGTTGCTGACGGCGTTGCCATCCGCGTCCACCACGCTGAAGTGCGTGGTCTCCGTGTGGTCCTTTGGCGGGGCCTGCTTGGGTGGCTCCGGCATAAAGCCCGCGGGGCGCACAAGGCTCTTGGAAACAGTTGCGTTCACGGGGTCGATGGTCTTGCGCCACGCCTTTGCGTACTTCTTGTTCGCCATCTCCTTCAGCGGCATCTTGGTGAAGTCCGGGTCGCCAAGGTAGTCGCTGCGATCCATGAAGGCGCGGCGGAAGGCCTCTGTGATGAGGTGCGTCTGCTCCACGCTGCGGTCGCCGCCTGCCTTGGCAAGGTCATAGCCGGTAAGAATGTTCAGCGTCTCAAGCAGCACAATGCCGCCAGACGACGGCGGCGGCGCGGTGGTGATCTCATAGCCGTGGTACTTGCCGATCAGCGGCTCGCGGTCGTGCACCTTATAGGCTTCAAGGTCCGCTTTGCGCACCGTGCCTCCGTGCGCGGCCATGTCCGCATCAATCGCATCTGCAATCGTGCCGTGATAAAAGTCGGCTGGATCATTGCTGATGCGTTCGAGCGTCGCTGCCAACTCCGGCTGCTTAATGACCTCGTCCGGCTTAAAGTAATCGCCATTGCGCTGGTAGACGCGGTAGGCTTCTTCATTCTTTTTGAGCAATGCGGAGTGCCACAGCGCCATCTCCTCTGCATCGCCGGAGAAGCCATCGCGCGCCAGCTTAATGGCGGGCTGCATGGCGGCCTTCAGCCCCAGCTTGCCAAAGTGCTGCTCTGCGTAGGCCATGCCGGCCACCGTGCCGGGAACGCCGCTGGCCGCGTAGCCCTGCGTGCTCATGCCCTTGATGATGTTGCCGTCTTTGTCCAGATACATGTCGCGGCCTGCTACTGCGGGCGCTTCTTCGCGATAGTCAATGAAGTGCGCCTTGCCGTCGCCCAGCTTCTTTGCGCCGTGGCTGTGGCCCGGCTTGATCAGCATGAAGCCGCCGCCGCCAATGTTGCCCGCAACGGGATAGACCACCGCCATGGCAAAGGCCACGGCGACTGCCGCGTCCACCGCATTGCCACCTTGCTGCAGTATGGACAGGCCTGCGTCCGTGGCCAGGTGGTGGATGCTGACCACCATGGCGTGTTGCGCGCGAACCGGCGCCGGCGTGGGCACGGCCTGCGCGGCAACCGAGGCTGCGCAAAGCGAAAGCAACGACAAGGACGCAGCGGGACGGGTGAACCGGTTCATGAGGGGAACCTCAGGAACAAACTGTGTGAATGATTCGAGAATACCGCGCCGGGCCAAACCGTCTCTATACTTGGACAGCAACGCCCTTAAACGCGGCGAAACATCAAAGCGCTGAACGGCTTACGAAGGAGAACGCTGTGCCCGGTGAATTTGATCTGCTGACGGTACTGTTCTCGTTCGTCATTGCCGTGCTGGCCGGCTTCGTCGCGTTTGAATCCATCAAGCACACGCGCTTTACGAATCACAAACGCACGTGGACGCTGGCCAGCGGCATCACGCTGGGCCTGGGCATATGGAGCATGCACTTCATCGGCATGTTGGCATGGCAGCCGCCGTACCCGCTGTATTACTCGCTGGACAGCACGCTGATCTCGGTTTTGGCGGCGGTCATTGCGTCGTGGGTGGCGCTGCACATTACGGTGAACCACGCCGAAGACGCGCCGCAGCAGAATCTGATCCTTGGTGCGCTGGTGGTAGGCACCGGCATCTGCACCATGCACTACCTGGGCATGCACGCGCTGCAGTTCAGTCAGCCGGTGCGGTGGAGTACGCCGGGCGTGATGCTGTCGTTTCTGATAGCGGTGATGGCGTCCGCAGGAGCTATGGCGCTGCTGGAGCGCGCAGGTACAGGACACTTTGGCCTGGGCAGGCAGTTTGCTGCGTCCGTGGTGATTGGCCTGGCCATCTGCGGCATGCACTACACCGGCATGATGGCCATGTCCGTGCCCATGAGCGCGGTGTGCCTGCATCCGCACGACGCGTTCAGCGGGCCACTGCTGGCACGCATTGGTGTGGGCAACGCAGGTGTCTTTTCCGTGGCTCTGCTGGTGATCGTCTATCGCGATAAGGCGAAGCAGGCGCGGGCGATAACACCTAGCGCTTAGCATTCCGCATAACAACAAAAGCAGAACGCAGCGATC
>JAMFTB010000100.1 GCA_026225595.1 Terriglobus sp.
ACTCTTGTCATCCTGAGCGAAGCGCAGCGAAGTCGAAGGACCTGTATTTCGCTGGTACGGCATGGATTTCAACTCCTGACCAACGGGAAGGCCACGCAAGGCAGTAAAGAGATGCGTGAGCACCCGCCATCCGCGCAGGAGGCCCGTCCCGGCAGGACAGGCTTTTACGAAGCTTTTAGCCGCGAACAACCACATCCGCGAACGTAAGCAGCACGCGGCCACGCACCGGCTGGCCAAAGACACGTGCCGGCTGGAAGACGCCGGTCAGCATCCGCTGCCGCAGAGCGGCCTCTTCATTCGCGTCCAGTGTGCCGCTCAGCACGCGATAGTCATACACGCGGCCCTTGGCATCCACCTGCGCCTGCACCATCAGCGGCGCGTCGTCCGTGCTGCCCACCTGCGTGTCTCCACCAGCGGAGTACAGGAAACGCGGAGCGGAGAAACCAGCCAGCGGCTCATCGTTCGCCTCAACGGCCTGCTGCGGAGCCAGCGCACCCAGCATCAGCGCGCCGCCAGCCACCGCAAACAACACCACGGAGGCCACACTGATCTGCAGCGCAAACGGCCGCACACGATTCTCAAAGAAGAGTTCCAACGCATCGTGCATGCGGCCTGCCAGGCCGCGGCTGGCGCGCACACGCTCATGGCTCAGCGCCAGGCGGATGCGCAGCGACAGATCGGACGGCGCAGCAGCAGGAGCCAACGTGCGCAGCGCGTTATCCGTCAGGGAGCGCTCAAAGTTCAGCTCATCCGGCGTACGCTCTTCGCGGTGCAGGCCGACGCCATCCAGCAGGGTCTCCAGATCTTTCGGTGAAAGACTCATCGTGCCTCCTTGGATGTTTCTGCGTTGACCCGCGCTGCAGGCTGGGGTAATTTCTTGGGTAAAGTTTGTGCAAATTCGGGAAGGCGAGCGCCCAGCGTGGTGCGCAAAGCGGCGCGGCCACGCATCAGCCGGCTTTTGACCGTGCCCATGTTGATGCTCAGAATCTCCGCGATCTCGTCATAGGCCATGCCCTCAATCTCGCGCAGGATAACCACGTTGCGGAAGCTTTCCGGCACCTCGCGCAGAGCAGCCTCTACTGTGGTGCGCAGCTGCGACTGGCGGGCATTTTCAAAGGGTGAATCGCGGCGATCGGCCAGCGTGTCGCGCAGGCTGAAGTGCAACTCGTCATCATCGTCCGGCGAATCACCATCAATGGTGACCTCTGCCTTCTTGTGCCGCACCCACCAGCGACGGCTATTAGAAGCCTCGTGCATGGCAATGCGGTAGATCCACGTGCGCAGCGAACTGTCGCCGTGGAAGCCGCCCACTGAGCGGAAGATCTTGATGAAGACGTCCTGCGTCACATCCGCGGCGTCAGCCGGGTCTGCCAGTGAGCGCAGCAGCAGCGAATACAGCGGACTACTGTACTGCGAGATCAGCTGGCGGAAGGCATCCTCATCACCAGCCTGTAACGCTGCAACCAGCGCCACCTCATCGGCATGCAACTGCGGCCGCACAGCAGCATAAGTACCCGCCTCGCTAAAGCCACCGCCGATGATTGTGCCGGAAACCGGATCCATGAACGCCGTCCCACTTCGCATTGGACTGCCTCTTTCAAGGTAACGGTGGCGACCTGTTCCATGCAAACGACGGCATGCAAACGGTCACGGGACTCCAATAACGGTCATCCGCCGGCGGATGCGAGTGCTCTCGCTCACTCTGCACGTATAGACACCACCCCGCAGGCTATTTGTTCCCGCTTTGTTCGCTTTCACGCTTTTTACTGCTTTCTAAATGCATGTGTTTGTGGCTGCAGCCAAAAGTTGCGGCGGTGACATGAAGCGGCGGCCGCACGTTCTTTTACGAAAAAGAAAGCGAAATCCACGCAACCTGCGGCGGTGTGTCCGTGTCTACTTTGACGAATCGCGCTGGAGAGGTACCCCACCGGCGCGGACGAAAGGGAGAACGATGAAGACACTGATTCAGAACACTCTGATTGCCGGCGTGGCCATTGCCGCTGCCGTTGCACCCCTTGCAGCAGGCGCCCAGGTGTATGTTCGCGTGGGACCGCCCCGGCCCATGGTAGAGCGCCGCCCGCCGCCGCCGCACCCCGGCTACGCATGGCGCGAGGGCTATCACCGCTGGGATGGCGCCCATTATGTGTGGACTCCTGGCGAGTACGTTGCGCCGCCCCGCGCCGGTGCTGTTTGGGTTGGCGGCGGCTATGTGCATGATCGCCGCGGCTACTACTACCGCGATGGCCGCTGGCGCTAGGTACTTCGTACCGTTCTCGACGTTTCGCGTGGATCTTGCAACAGTCGAAGGTTGAGGAGGTCCGGCTTCGGCCGGCCTTTGAATCTCTGATTAACCCAGCAAATTTCCCTCCACGGGCTGCTTCCTCACAGGGGCAGCCCGTGGACGTTTTGCCCGGAAAACGCTATGCTGAAGAGCAGTGGGCCTGTGGCGCAGCTGGGAGCGCGCTTCCATGGCATGGAAGAGGTCACCGGTTCGATCCCGGTCAGGTCCACCAATTTCCCCCTCAATTCCCCCAACAACTTGTTGCTGCTTGACGCTCCC
>JAMFTB010000101.1 GCA_026225595.1 Terriglobus sp.
AGCGGTTGGCTGTGCCTTAGGAGAGACGCACGGCAAGCTCCTGCGCTTGACCCAATAACCGCGGGGGATGGAATTTCCGGGGGGGCGAGGCGAAGCCAGTAAAAAGGCGTGTGAGCGCCCGCCCCACGCGCAGTGGGCCCGTCCGGCAGGACATTGCTTGAAATTTCTGTTTAGGAAGCCATCCAGGCGAAGGCGCGCTCCAGGTAGATTTTCAGCTCCTTGCGGGGGACTACTGCGTCCAGAAAGCCGTGCTGCAGCAGGAATTCGCTGCGCTGGAAGCCATCCGGCAGCTTTTGCCGGATGGTCTGCTCGATGACGCGGGGGCCGGCGAAGCCGATGAGCGCGCCCGGTTCCGCGATGTTGAGGTCGCCCAGCATGGCAAAGCTGGCGGTGACGCCGCCGGTGGTGGGATCGGTCATCAGGCTGATGTAGGGGATTTTGGCGTCAGCCAGTCGGCCCAGTGCCGCAGAGATTTTGGCCAGCTGCATCAGGCTGGCGATGCCTTCCATCATGCGCGCGCCGCCACTGGCGCTGATGATGAGCAGCGGAGCCCGCGTGGCGAGCGAGCGGTCCACGGCGCGGGCAATCGTTTCGCCCACCACCGCGCCCATTGATCCGCCGATAAAGCTGTATTCCATTGCGCTGATGACCACGTCGCGCTCGCCCATCTTACCGATGGCGTTGACGATGGCGTCATTCAGGCCGGTCTTTGCCTGCGCCTCTGCCAGCCGCTTTTTGTAGGGCTTCAGGTCTGTAAAGTTCAGGGGATCGGTGGACTTGAGTTCGAGATCGACCAGCTGGTAGCCGGGCTCCAGCAGGTTGTCGATGCGCGTGCGCGCGTCCATTTTGAAGTGGTAGCCGCAGTGCGGGCACACCTGCATGTTGGCCTGGAGCTCCGCACGGAAGATGGGCTTGCCGCAATCGGGGCACTTTGCCCACAGGCCCTCGGTGCGGACGGTCCGCTCCGCTTCATCACTGACGATCTCGTTGTCCAGCCGCTTAAACCAACTCATGCCGTCTATAAGTGTACTTCGTACAGCTCCCAAGCACCTCACGGGGCTCTCGACATCGCCCCCACGGCGCGATTTTGCAGGGGCAACAAGCTGGCTTGTGACACCACATCCAGTGCTTGTCATCCTGAGCGAAGCGAAGGATGACGATGTGAATCGACATACGTTTGTGGCGACTTCAAAGCAAAAAAGCCCGGCGCGCGAGGCCGGGCTTAGTCACGTTTGGCAGCTGCACTGACACGCGCGAAGCGCGTCGGGAACGGCACGAAGTGCTCAGATGCGCATTGGCATCAGGATGTAGCGATACTTCTGATCTTCGTTCGCGTCTTCCGGGCGCATCTGGCCGGCAGACTGCGCGTCCTTGAACTCAAGCCGCACCTCGCCGGTGTTGCCGATGGCCTTGAGGAAGTCGATGAGGTAAGCCGAGTTGAAGCCGACGACCAGCGGGTCGTAGTTGTACGGCGTCTCAATGCTGTCTTCTGACTCGCCTGCGTCTGTGGACGAGGAGGAGATGCGAAGCTCATTCTGCTCCAGGCGAATCTTGATGGCGCCAGAGCGCTCGTCAGCAAACTGCGCTACGCGCTGTAGAGCGCCCATCAGATCTTCACTGCGCACGATGACGAACTTGTTGTTGTCGCGCGGCAGAACTGCTTCATAGTTGGGGAACTGGCCGGTGAGTTTGCGGCTGGTGAGAACGCGGCCACCCATGCGGAAGAACAGTGTGGTCTCGTCGTCTGCAAACTCCATGAACTCATCGTCGCCGCCGGTGGTCAGCAGGCTCTGCAGTTCGCCCAGTGCCTTGCGCGGGATGAGTGTCTTCTTCTCGCCGGAGATGCCTTCCAGTGTCTCGCCAAAGCGCTCCACGTGCGCCAGGCGGTGGCCGTCTGTTGCGACCATGGCCATGCTCTCAGCCTTCAGCACGAGCAGAGCGCCGTTGAGCGTGTAGCGGCTTTCTTCACTGCTGATGGCGAAGATGGTCTTGGAGACCATGCTCTTCAACGAGGCCGAAGCTACCTTCACCGCGCCGACGGAGGGGAACTCTGCAACCTGCGGGAAGTTTGCGCGCGCCATGCCAACCATCTTGGTGTTGCTGCGACCTGCGCGGATTTGCACCCAGTGGTTGTCCATCAGCTTGATGCTGATTTCGCCCTCGGGCAGCAGGCGGATGTAGTCGTACAGCTTGCGCGCGGGAACGGTGCAGGCACCGGGCTTCTTGACCTTGGCGGCGCAGCTGGTGCGCAGGCTCTGATCCAGGTCCGTGGCCGTGATGGTCAGGCGGTCATCCGCTGCCTCAAACAGAAAGTTCGACAGGATGGGGATGGTCGTCTTGCGCTCGACGACGGACTGCGCGGCCGTCAGCTCACGCAACAGTTCGGCGCGGGTGACGGTGATGTCGAGGTTGCCGGTAGGTGCGGCGGATCCGGTGTTTTCTGCTGAGAGCGGCGATGCGGTGGTGGACACGGGATAAACCTCCGGAAAGGTACGAGTCTGGGAAGCTGAATTGCGAAAGCTGATCTACGGATGATGAGTCTACATCTGCGGGTAATCAGACTTCGAACTAGGGCTATCGTAGCGCGAAACGTAGGTGTGGAAGGGAAAGGGTTTGCGGTGGAGAAGTGGTCTGCATGCATTTGCGCGAAAGCCGCCGTGGATGGAGCGTGTGATTGAAGCGGTGCCGCAGAGTTTGCAGCTGGGTTTGCCGCGTGAGCCAGAACCAAATTTGCGCGGTGCGAGTACTGCTTCTAAGAAAAGAGCTTTATGTAGAGATATTTCTAGTAGCAGTAGTCGTTGTGAGGGGGAATGTGGATTCCCTTGCCAAAGCGTTGCAGGAATAGGCTTTACCTTGTGGACTTGATTTCAAAAAGAGGCCGCAGAAATGCGTGTAAAGAGGAAGACGGCGGCACGATGGGCGGGAACGCTACCGGCATTCCGCGGATTGCACAGGCTGTCCTCTGCGCTGTGGACCGTTTGGGCTGAGGGAAAAGGGAAAGCTGGCGCACAACCTCATGAACATTGGCTATTCGATGGCTTTTGTATGCACATCCGATGTGATTTGGCTGAGGAAAGCGGCGGCTTTCCTAGAAATCCGCAGGCTGGAAACACAGGTGGAAAGCGTGGGTAGAAACTGGCTGAGATGGCTGTGATGGAGAGGTGCCATGGCACGTGATGCTGGGCTGGAATCGATGGTGAATGACCGTCTGACGGGGATCGCGGGAGTGGCTGCCAAGGGGATGTTTGGCGGCTGGGCCTGGCTGCTGCATGGCAACATGCTGTGCGCGGCGCGGACCGGGCGACTGCTGTTTCGCGTGGGCGAGGGGAACGAAGCCTGGGCGCTGCTCTTACCGGGTGTTACGCGGATGGTGTTTGCCGGTGGTCGGCAGATGTCCGGGTGGCTACATGCGGTTCCTGAGGCCTGTGGCGACCCCGCCATCTTTGAACGGTTGATGTTGGAGTCGCTGGAGTTTGTGGGCGCGATGCCTCACAAGGAAGCTAGTGCAAAAGCGAAGAAGTCTGTGAAGTAGTCCAAAGAAGGTTATGAAGTAAGTGCAGGATGTACATAGAGGAGATGTTTTGTATGAAGCGTTGGCTGATGAGGGTAGGGATGTTGCTGGTGGTGCTTGGCACCGTTGTGGGTATGGAGCGTGTTGCTGCGGCTGCTGTGCCTGCGGATTGGACGACTCAGCTGACGCCTTTCAAAATCTCCGGCAACCTTTACTACGTGGGTTCGCGTGATCTTGCCGCTTACCTTGTGGTCACGCCAAAGGGCAACATCCTCATCAACGCCAATCTTGAGACTTCGCCCGCGCAGATACGCCAGAGCGTGGAGCAGCTTGGCTTCAAGTGGACCGACACGAAGATTCTGCTGAGCAGCCAGAGCCACTACGACCACGCGGCGGGCGCGGCAGAGGTGCTGAGCACCACAGGGGCGCAGCACATGGTGATGGATGGCGACGTGGACGTGATCAAGAGCGGTGGCGTTGCGGACTATGACACGTCGATGGATCACTTTCCGCCGGCACGCGTGGATCACGTGCTGCACGACGGCGAAAAGGTTTCGCTGGGCGGCACGGTGATTACGGCGGTGAAGACGCCGGGCCACACGCGCGGCTGCACCACCTGGACGATGCAAACGCATGAGGGCGGCAGGACGCTGAACGTGGTCATCGTTGGTGGATGGTCATGGAACCCCAAGGTGCATCTGGTGACGGCCCACGGCAGGACGGAATCGTACCCCGGCATTGAACGCGACTTTGAGCGCACCTTTGCCGTGTATCGCGCGCTGCCGTGCGACGTCTTCCTGGGCGCGCACGGCGTGTACTTTGACCTGCTGGGCAAGCTGAAGCGCATGCCGACTGAGGGGACCGCGGTATGGATTGATCCGGAGGGTTACAAGAAGGCTGAGGCTGCGAAGGAAGCTGAGTTTTACAAGGAAGTGGCGAAGGAGAAAGCGAGTTAATCGGTTTGCGCATCTTCCTACGGAGTTGTCATCCTGAGCGGAGCGAAGGATCCCGACGTGTTTGGCACGCCGACGCTGCTGGCACCTTCCAGCCACGAACATTCTCGCAGCGGAAGCCTCAGCGGTTGTGGCGTCCGGAAGGTTTGCTGGGATCCTTCGCTCCGCTCAGGATGACAAAGATTTGTGGTGAGTTTGCGAATGACTAAGCCCGGCGCGAGGCCGGGCTTAGTCATGTTTGGCAGCTGCACTCACACGTCGCGAAGAGCGACGTCGAGTACAGTGCGAAGCACTAGTTCAATGTCTCCATCAGTTTGCTGATGGTGCTGCTGAGTGCCTTGTCTGTGCGGCGTTGTTCGTCGATCTTGGCGATGGAGTGCATCACGGTTGTGTGGTGCTTGCCTCCGAACTGGCGGCCGATCTCCGGCAGAGACGCTTCTGTCATCTGCTTGGCCAGGTACATTGCGATCTGGCGCGGCACCACGATCTGGCGGCTGTTGTTCTTCTGCTTCAGCTCGCTGATCTTCATGCCGAACTGCTCTGCCGTTGCGCGCTGGATTGCCTCAATGGTGATCTTGCGCGTTTGCGTGTCGATGAACTGCTTGAGGCACTGCTGTGCCGTGGCCAGCGTAATCTCCACACCGTGCAGGCTGCACCATGCGATGAGGCGGATGAGCGCACCCTCAAGCTCGCGCACGTTGGTACGCACGTTGCTTGCGACGAACATGGCCACGTCTGTGGGCAGGGTGGTCTGTTCGCTCTCAGCCTTCTTCTGCAGGATGGCGACCTTCGTCTCAAGATCGGGCGGTTGAATGTCCGCGATGAGTCCCCACTCGAAGCGTGAGCGCAGACGGTCATCCAGGTCCGCAAGCTCTTTGGGAGGGCGGTCGCTGGCGATGACGATCTGCTTCTGGCCCTCATGGAGGGTGTTGAAGGTGTGGAAGAACTCCTCCTGGGTGCGCTCCTTGCCGGCGAGGAACTGGATGTCGTCGATGAGCAGGACGTCGACGTTGCGGAAGCGGTCGCGGAAGCTGGTCATCTTGTCGTAGCGGACGGAGTTGATCATCTCGTTGGTGAACTTCTCGCTCGACACGTAGCAAATACTGGCCTGCGGCTGGCGGCGCTTCACCTCATGCCCGATGGCCTGCATCAGGTGGGTCTTGCCCATCCCGACGCCGCCGTAGAGGAAGAGCGGGTTATAGGCCT
>JAMFTB010000102.1 GCA_026225595.1 Terriglobus sp.
ACCGCGCGTACAGTCCCCCAACGCTCCGCAAGCGTCTTTGCCGACGCCATCGCCTGCCCCACAGGCCATGCACATTCTTCCGGCGGTCCCCAGCCGACATGCTTATCTACCGCGCTGTTCCAGCTCGCGCAACTTTCACGAACCATTTTTTTCAAACGAGCCACGGCCATCAGGACAGGACGATCCAGCACGCGCACACTGACAGCAGGCCCCCCTGACGCCGTGGGCGATTGCAGACACGAGAACACCGCGGTTTCATGCCCCATCAACATCCTGAGCTGCTGCTTCCACGCAGAAGGCAGCGGAGATTCAGAGGTCAGCAACACAGCATCGTCAAGCACCACGCCGCGGCATCCGCCCGCACGACACGCCGCCGCACTGTATTGACCTATCCCGCCGCGGGCATACACCGGCACATCCACCGTAGTCAGCAGTTTCTGCGTGAGGATGAACGTAGCGTCCTGCCCAACCGTACCGCCCGCTTCATTTCCGCAAGCAAGGATGCCGTCTACAACCAGAGCCTCGGCACGCTCTGCCTCCTCCACAGAACGCGCTTCCACCAGCAGGCTCCATCCCGCGGGAGTCGCCGTGTTCACGCGTGGCACATGATCCAATACCAGAACCGGCTCCGCCCCGAAGCTCTCACTGCCCAATAGCTCGCCCCACGCGCACAATTGCGGGGCATTACATCTCACACCTACCCGCTCGCCGGAATGCAGCCGGTCTGCCAACCAGCGCGCCTGCCGACGAAGCTGCGCCCAAACCGTCGCCTCAGTGCTGCGATCAACAGGCAAACTGGCTGCATCAAGAATGCCGATGCCACCGCCGCGCGCCGCTTCCAGCGCCATGCGTTCTGCCCCTGCAAGCAGCGGCACCAGCACAAGACATTCAAACGCTCCCGGCGCCTTATTCGTGGACGTCGCGGTACTTTCCTGTGTACGTTCGTTCTGTGTGTTCATCGTGCCCCTGCCCCTGCGTAATTCTGTTGGATCACATCTCCCAGCGTTAGTTCGGCAACCAATGCGGTGTCACTGTAGCGCTTGAGTTGAAATAGGTCGTCGCCGGGTTTGATATCGCCCGGCGACGTCGTAAAAGCGCAACGGAAGCCAGCCTCTCGCACCGTAACGGGCGCTTGTTCCCCAACCAACGCCGGGCTTCCATACGGAAACGCAAACGGCAGCGGACCCACACCAAGCAGCGGGCGTAACTCCTGCAGATTGCGGCCCACCTCTTGCTCCAGACCGGCAGCATCGAGCGAACTCAACGCCGGATGAGTGCGTGTGTGCCCACCAAAACTCCATCCCAGTTGCCGAATCTCCCCAACTTGCGCGGCAGACAGCTTGCGAAACTTCTCTTTGCCCTGCGCATACGCTTCCACCTGCTCTGCAGACACCGCAAGCTGGTCAAGCAAATCTTCATGAAGCTCTTGCCAAAGAAGCTGCGGAAGCGGCTTGAGGCCCGCTTTAGCTTTCTTCATCACCGCACTCCGTTGCACATCCGCACCCATTTCAACCTGCC
>JAMFTB010000103.1 GCA_026225595.1 Terriglobus sp.
CCAACTGAGCTATCCGCCCAATCCAGTATTCAGAATACGTGGTGTGCGCTGCCATGGCAATCTGCTGGATTGCTGATGGTGCTGTTTGTGTGAAGCGGCAGTCTACCGGGCATGTGTTCTCCTGTTGGCATGATCCGTAGTTTCCGATGCGTGGCTGTTGGTCTTTTGGCGTTTAGCCTATGCAGGGTGGCGCATGCGCAGGCGTCTTCTGGCTTTGATGTGACGGTGGTGAAGCCCGCCAAGCCGGATGCGACAGGCCTGGACTGGGACACAACGAACAATCTCACTGTGATTCAGAACATCTCTGTCGAGGAACTGATTCGTAACGCCTACGGGTTGAAGACGCTTTTGCAGATACTGGGCGGCCCGGAGTGGATACGCAAGGCGAAGTTTGATGTAACGGCGAAGATGAGCGATGTGGAATCGCATCGTGAGAAGGACATGACAGGGATCAAGCGGGATCGTGCGTACGGAGTGCAGCTACAGTCGCTGCTGAAGGATCGGTTTGGCCTGCAGGTGACGGAGGAGACACGAAAGCTGCCGGTGTATTCGCTGGTGATGGAGCCGACTGGGACGTTGAAAGCTACGCCGACCAAGCCAGAGGTTAGGGGCCGTGAATCCCATGGCGGTCGTGGAAAGATGACCTGCACGGGAGTCACCATGGACGATCTTGCTGAGATGCTTTCCGGCAGGTACGAAGTGGCTCAGAGGGTGGTGACGAATCGCACGGGCCTTACTGGCCGCTATGACTTCACGCTGGAGTGGGCTCCCGATAACGGAGGCGGCATAGCTGCGGACGCAACCCTGCCCGGACTGGCGGATGCTGTGCGCGATCAGCTTGGCTTGCGGCTGGTGAAGGAAACAGGCGATGTGCCTGTGGTGGTTGTAGTGGATGCCAAACAGCCGGAATTGGATTAGCAATGCAAATAACTCAGGCTCACTACGGGATTCGTAGTGAGCCTGAGTTATTTGCATTGTGTGTTGCGGAGTTACTTGTTGGGTGTAACGCGGAAGACGCCGCCGGGGTTTGCATCTTCCAGCAGCCACAGTGCGCCGTCCGGAGCGACCTCAATGTCGCGGACACGAATCGGCATATCCCAGCGCTGCACCGCCTTGGCCGTGGTGCCCTTCACTTCAATGCGCGTCAGCGACTTCGATACCATGCCGCCAGCGAATGCGTTGCCGTTCCACTGCGGGAACATTGCACCCTTGTAGAACATCAGGTTGCCGGGTGCGATGACGGGCGTCCAGTGAATGACGGGCTCCACCAGGTCAGGCCGCGTCTCCGGGCTGGGGATGGGCACGCCGTTGTAATTCGTCGCGTAGGAAGCCAGCGGCCAGCCGTAGTTCTTGCCCGGTAGGATCAGGTTCAGCTCGTCGCCGCCCTTGGGACCATGCTCCACCTCCCACAGGTGACCATCGGGAGCGAAGGCCAGTCCGTAGGGTGTGCGGTGGCCCGTGCTCCAGACCTCAGAGGGCGTAAGGTTCACGCCGCCGGGGAAGCTGTACGTGCGCACCACAGGAGCGGTCTTCGCAGCCTCGGTATCCGCTGGCGGGTCGATGACGGGGATGGTGGGCGTACCCTTCTTGCCGGCATAGGGATTGCCGGGAGCGGGCTTGCCATCCAGCGTGAGCCGCAGGATCTTGCCCAGTGGCGAGTTCGGATCCTGCGCTGGCGTAAAGCGCTGGCGCTCGCCAACCGTCAGGTACAGGTACTTGCCATCGGCTGAGAATGCAACCGCCGCACCCTCCTGGCCGCCCTTACCGCGGCCACCGTCGTGCCAAATCACCTTCAGGTTATCCAGGCTGGGGTCGTCGCCAAGTGTAAGCGTGGCGCGTGCCAGTGCCAGGCTGGAACCCGGCAGCCCATCGCCCGGCTCAGAGTAGGTGAGGTACACAAAGTGATCCTTCGCATAGTGCGGCGAAAGGTAAACGCCCAGCAGACCGTTCTGGCCCGCCCACTCAACCGCCGGAACATTCGCTACGGGAGTCTTCTCTCCCGTGGGTGTGACCAGCCAAAGCTTGCCCACCTTTTCCGTGATGAGCATGCGGCTATCGGGCAGAAAGGCAATGCGCCACGGCAGGTTCAGGGTTGTGACCTTCGTCAGGGTAAAGGGCAGGCTTGCTTCGGGCTTCTGTTCGCCCATGTTCGGACTTACCTGTGCCTGTACCTGAATCTGGGTCGCGGCCACGGCTAAAACCATGCCTGCCATCATCCATTGCTTCATAGGTTTTCCCCTCATCCTCATTTTGATGCTGCTGAAAGTGTGCTCTGTCTTCTCGCGATCGAAAGATTTGCGCGGGAGACGAGTCGCGCTTTGATTCTATGCGTACGCGTGCAAGGGATTGTTACGTCTTTACTTCAAGACGTAAGGTGTCGTTGGCGCTTCAAGCGGCGCAGGCACCTTTGGAGTAGATGCAGCGGGCAGCGGAACGGCTCCGTTGAGACCTTTGCCGGTGACGTTCAGTGTGGCCAGCATGGGTCCAGTAAGGCCGGTGACGTTGATGTTGCGCAAATCCACTTGGATCATGTTCGCCAGCTCCATGCCCCTGGCCGCGGTGCCGGTCAGTCCGTCAATAAACAGCCCATCCAGCGGCTTCTTTGGGTGAATCTCGTAGGCCTGGATCAGCATGGGCACATCCTTCACGCGGATGTTGGTGAAGCGGAAGTTGCGCAACACGGGCAGGCCTTCGTCGCCGGGCACTGGAACCTCGTCCTGCTTGCCGCTGTCCAGATCGTTGATGCGCAGAAAGCCCTCACGCACGCCTGAGATTTCAATGTCGTTGAACCTAAGGTCTTCAATAAAGCCGCCGCGGCCGTTGCGCGTCTTGATGTAGACCGCGTGGGTATACGCGCCAAGGCACTTGCAGTGCTCCATCACCATGCGGCGCACGCCACCGGATGCCTCAGACCCAATGCCGATGCACGCCCAGCGTGTGTCATGGAAGGTGCAGTTGCTGATGCGGACGTCTTCGCATGGCCGCGCAATGTGCGTCGCCTCTGACCCGCGACCGCTCTTCAGCGAGATGCAGTCGTCTGCGGTGTTGAAGACGCAGGCATCAATCACCACTTCCTTGCATGAATCCACGTCAATGCCATCTGCGCCGCTGTCCACGGTCACGTTACGGAAGGTGACGTTTTCGCAAAAGACCGGGTGGATGGACCACATGCCGTACTGCTTCGTGTAGCAGTTCTCCACGGTAAGGTTGCGGCAGTTCAGAAACTCCATCAGCGCGGGCAGGCGCATGCCGCTTGGCTTTTCGACCCGACCCACAACGGCTGGGCTGCCAATGATCTTGCCGGGGCCAACAATGCGGATGTTGTCCGCATCGCGCGCGTTGAGGAATGCGGTGTAGCCCTTGATGAACTTACCCTCCCAGCGCACCTGCGCAATGGGATACTCCGCCATCTCCGGTGCGCCGTTCAGCGTTGCTCCCTCGGCCAGCCGCAGTGTGGTGTTGCCGCGAATCCACAACGCGCCTGTGAGGTAGTCACCCGCGGGCACCATCACTTCTGCTCCACCCAGAATGCCTGCACGATCCAGCGCCTGCTGCAGCGCCATCGTGTCCCTGGTCTTGCCATCGCCGGTCGCGCCCATGTCGCGCACGTTAATGGTGATTGCAGGTTTCGCAGGCGCTGCTGATTTTGCAGATGCAGCAGAGGACTTCTTAGCCTGCGGTGCAGCGTGTGCCAGCAGCGGAGCGGCGATGAGGCCCGTGCCTGCGGTAGCAAGAAAGCTGCGGCGTGTGTGTGCGGGAAGGGTCATTGGAGAGCCTGACTGAATCAATCTGCAGAACGCAGGCCAGACTAGAGCACCGCAAGCAGAGAGGGCAAGCGCGATATGCGAATGGTCTGACCACTGGAGGTCAGACCATTCAGGCAGTGCAGACTTTATATGTGGAGGGCGATGGCGATGCGGTACGTAATGAACGACGCAGTGTAGGCAAGGGTCGTCATGTAAGCCAGCTGGATGATCGGCCACTTAATGCTGTTGGTCTCACGCCGGACC
Source organism: Terriglobus sp. (assembly GCA_026225595.1). GTDB lineage: Bacteria > Acidobacteriota > Terriglobia > Terriglobales > Acidobacteriaceae > Terriglobus. Next base: position 4,011 of record JAMFTB010000103.1, read on the forward strand.
ACGGCGAGAGTGGCCGTACACTGCATGGCCAGCGCAAAGAAGATGAGCAGTGCCAGCGCGCCGGCAAGGCCAATCTCTGCGCGCAGGGCAGCGCCTGCGTTGACAGAGCCGTACAGCGTAGCCAGTGTGCTCACAACGCTCTCGCGTGCGACGAATGCCGTAAGCAGTGCGATGCCAACGGTGCGGTTCAGCCCCAGCGGCTTCAGTGCAGGCTCAATCCATCCACCAATGCGTGCCAGGTAGCTGCCCGCAACATCGCTGGGCGTGCCGTTGTGGAAGGGCATGTGCGACAGAAACCAGATGGCCAGGTTTAGCACCAGGATGACGGTGCCCACCTGCTTCAGAAAGACCTTGCTCCGGTCATAGATGGCAAGTGCAACCGTGCGCAGGCGTGGCAGCCGGTAGTTGGGTAGCTCAATCGCAAACAGGGAGGCGTTACCCTTCAGCACGGTGGAGTTCATCAGCTTCGCGGTGAACAGTGCCGCCAGCAGACCCACGGCGTAGAGCGCCATCATCGTCACTGCCTGCAGCCCAAGGGCACCACCCAGCAGCGGCCGCGCAGGGATAAACGCAGCAATCAGCAGCGCATACACGGGCAGCCGCGCAGAGCATGTCATAAACGGAGCGATCAGAATCGTCGCAAGGCGGTCGCGCTTGGATGGAATCGCGCGCGTCGCCATGATGGCGGGCACAGCGCAGGCGTATGCGCTGAGCAGCGGCAGGAACGACCGGCCATTCAAGCCAACGCGGCCCATGGTGCGGTCTGCAATCACGGCTGCGCGCGCCATGTAGCCGGAATCCTCAAGGATCGTGATGACCAGGAACATGCAGAGGATGGTGGGCAGAAAACCCAGAATGGACGCAATGCCATTCCATATGCCGTCGACCACGATCGCGCGCAGCACGGCGTCAGGAATGAAGCGGCCAATGGCGGCACCAATCGCGCTTAGACCGTTGGTCAGAGCGGTGCCCGCGGGGTAGGCCATCCGGAACATGATCTGAAACGCCGTGACAATAAACAGCAGGCACAGGATGGGCCCAACCACCGGATGCAGTGCCCAGCGATCAAACTCCCGCGTAAAGCGCGAGTGGTGCGGACGGCGATAGGCGCCGGTCTTGGTCAGGTTGTTGCAGTCTGTTGCGCAGCCGCTGGCAGCGTTGCCGCCCGCCTGCAGCACCGGCAGAATCTGCGCAGCGGCGTGTTCGCCATTCAGGAAGCGTGTGACCGCCTCCATGCCCGTACCCTTGCTTGCGCTGATGAGCGCAGTGGGTGCGCCCAGTTCGCGTGCCACAGCCAGCGGATCAATGTAGCCCTTGCGCGCTACCAGCTCGTCCGCCATGTTGATGAGCACCAGCGTGGGCAGGCCGCAGGCCAGCACTTCCGCAATCAGCCCCATGTAGCGATGCAGCGCGGTGCCGTCCACCACCATCAGCACGGCGTCCAGCCGCACCACGCCGGGCTGGGTTCCGCGCAACACGCCCACGGCAATCTTCTGGTCTTCAGACTCAGGCGTCAGGCTCCACACGCCGGGCAGGTCAATTACCGTTTGGCCCGATTTTGCCCTGCCGCTACGGTGCTCCACCGTTACGCCGCTGTAGTTGCTTACCTTTTGCCGCATGCCTGTCAGCCGGTTAAACAGCGTGGTTTTGCCCACGTTGGGCGGCCCAATCAGGCCCACGGTGCGGTAGCCGTCCGCGGCGGTGCGGACGGCGGGCTCCGGTAGTACGGCCGTGCTCACTGCGCACGCTCCGGGCGAATCTTTACGGTCTGTGCGGTGTCGCCACGCAGGGCAATGTCAAAGCCATCCACGCGAACAATCAGCAGGGAATTGCGCGAGAGCGAACGCACCAGCTCCACCTCTGCACCGGAGTTAAGCCCCAGCGAGCAAAGGTGGCAGAAGGCTTCACCCTGTGCCACACCAATCACGGTCGCCCGCTCGCCACGATTCAATTCCGCCAGATGCAAGACAGCCCTCTCCCGTACAGGTGCAGCGCGTTTGGTGCGCTTTATTCATCGTAACGCAAACTCAGACGGGTTTGGTCCTTGATTCGGCTACACGACTGTTGGATGACCGCGCGGCTGTGGCGATTCCTGCATTTTGCTGCGTTTTTTTCGAGGGTCGAAATTCCTTGATGGATGTGCGGGATGTCTCTTGCTCCGCGGCTTATTCATGCATACATTGGGAACACACTCGTTTCAGGAGATTTCATGACACCCTTGCGTGCCATGCGCGGCATCTTTGCCAGCGCTGCCGTCCTTGTACTGTCTGCAACTGTTGCCGTTGCCCAGCCGCCAGCCGGCCAGCGCCCGGGTGGTACGCCGCCAGCAGGTGGTCGCCAGGGTGGCCGTCCGCAGCTGCCCGATACCGGCGGCCGCTCAGCGACCTACGATCCTCTGAAGAGCTTTGCTCCCTTCCAGATGCCGGATTCCGTGAACAGCTATCGCAGCGGCAACGGCGCGCCTGGACCGGCCTTCTGGTCCAACGAAGCCGACTACGAGATGCATGCGTCCATCGACACTGCGACGCAGACGCTGACCAACGACGAGATCATCACCTACACCAACAACAGCCCGGACAAGCTGAACAGCCTGTGGCTGATGGTGGAGCAGAACACCTACCGCACAGACTCGCGTGCGCGTTCGTTTGCAGGCGGCAGCCGCCGTCCGGGCGCGGATCAGTACTCTGACGGCACCATCTTTGAGTCCGTGGAACTGATGGGCGCCGGCAAGGGCGCAAAGGCTGAGAAGGCTGAGTACGTCATCAGCGATACGCGCACGCGCATCAGCCTGCCCACGCCGCTGGCACATGGTGGCGTCATCAAGGTTCACATCAAGTACCACTACAAGGTGCCGGGCCCGTGGGGCGGCCGCACGTCCGTTGCAAAGTCGAAAGACGGCTTTGAGATCTACGACATCGCCCAGTGGTATCCGCGTATGTGCGTGTATGACGACGTCCGCGGATGGGACACGCAGCCCTTCCTGGGCAACGAGTTCTATACCGAATTCGGCAACTTCGACAACTACATCACCGTGCCTGCGAACATGCTGGTTGCCGGTTCCGGCCTTCTGATGAATGAGAAGGACGTGCTGACCAAGGCGCAGATCGATCGCCTGGCGCAGGCCCGGACCAGCGACAAGACCGTCATGATCCGCACCGTGGATGAAGTGAAAGACCCCAACAGCCGCCCCAAAAAGGACGGCACGCTGACTTGGCATTACCACATGGATCACACGCGCGATGCCGTGTTCTCTGCCTCCGCGGGCTTTGTGTGGGATGGATCGAAGATCAATCTGCCCGGTGGCAAGACGGCTCTCTCCTTGAGCTTCTACCCTGCGGAAGCAGCGGGTGACGAGGGCTGGGGCCGTACCAGTGAATACACCAAGGACACCATCGAGAACTTCTCGCACGACTGGTACGCGTACCCCTGGCCGGTCATGACCAACGTCGCAGGCTTCTCCTCAGGCATGGAGTATCCCGCGATGGTCTTCGACGGCATCGGCTCGAAGGGCAAGGGTCTGTTCACCGTAACCGCGCATGAGGTCGGCCACACGTGGTTCCCCATGATCGTGCAGTCGAACGAGCGCCGCGATGCGTGGATGGACGAAGGCTTCAACACCTTCATCGACATCTACGAGAGCGACCAGTTCAACAAGGGTGTGTGGGGACCGAAGCGTGACGGCGAATACGCACCCAAGGGTGGCTATCCTGCGGATGAGATCGCCGTTGTCATCGCTGACCCTGAAGCTCCGGTCATGCTCTCCCGCGCAGATGCTATCCGCGAGAAGTATCGCCATCCCATCACCTACTTCAAGTCCGCAGAGGGTCTGTATCTGCTGCGTGAAGAGATTATGGGCCATGAGGTGTTTGACCGCGCCTTCCGCAAGTACATAGCGGACTGGGCATTCAAGCACCCAACGCCCAGCGACTTCTTCCGCGCAATGGAAAGCGAAGGCGGCGAGGACCTGAGCTACTTCTGGCGCGGCTGGTACGCAACCAACTCCACGATGGATCTGGCTGCGAAGAACGTAAAGTTCGTTGACGCAGCGGACCCATCCAAGGGTTCGCAGGTGACCATCGTGCAGAACGGCCAGCTGGTGCTGCCGGTCTGGGTTGAGGTCAAGTTTGACGACGGCACGTCCATGAAGACCAAGCTGCCGGCAGAGACCTGGATGCAGAAGGCCACGTACGACATGGCCATCACCTCACCGAAGAAGGTGGCATCTGTCACCATCGACCCGGATCACCGCGTACCGGACAGCGACCGTACAAACAACATCGCCAAGCCGTAACCAGCGACACAGAAACCATAACGAAACGACACAGGATTCAGGCAGCGAACAGGCTGCTTGAATCCTGTGTCGTTTTGGTGTGGCTTACTGTGGCAACGAAGCCAAGTATGCGGAGATGTTTACGATGTCTTCGTCCGTCAGTTTTTCGACGACGGGCTTCATCATGGCGG
>JAMFTB010000104.1 GCA_026225595.1 Terriglobus sp.
ACGCGAAGCCGAGTACAAGTCACGAAGTGACCGCCCCGCGCGTAGCGGGCCCGTCCGGCACTACATGTATTTTGCTGGTGACCGCTTTTATGCCTGCTCGGCTGCTTCCACCGTGGGGTAGGTCTTGAGTACGGTGTCGACCTTAGTCAGGTTGATGAGCATTTGCACGCGCTGTGTGGGGTTGGCCAGCACGAGCCGGCGGCCTGCCTTCTGCTGCACGGTAAGCAGGTTCAGCACGGCGCCCAGTCCTGCGGAATCCATGTGCGGCACGCCACTCAGGTCCAGCACCAGCAACGCCGGTGTCAGCGGCTTCAGGTAGCCGGCAAACTCCGGCAGCACACGGATGGTGAGAGGACCGTCCGGACGAACGATGGTGATATCCGGCCGAGAACCCTCGCGCCGCTCTATGGGGAGAAGACTCATGCGGCCTAGTGTACCGAAACCCCGTCGCGGATGTGTGAAACGGCATGGTCTGACGTGGTGAACCGGGATCGCCTGACACGATTGCCGTTGGAAACACTGCAATTCGCTGCGGTTGAGCGGGTAGTATTGCCGTACACGAAACAGGCAGCCGTAATGGGGCGTTGAGTCCGCGCACCCCAATGCCGCTGCCTTGCCCCGGAGGGCGCGCCACACATGTTCAACCGGCAAATTTCGCTGAAAAATAAGCTGATCCTGCTGGCGCTTGTGCCCGCGGTGGTGGCTTCCGTGCTGTCCATCCTGATGGTGGCCATCTCCTCACGCAGCGCCAACAACCTGGTGCGGCAGGCCGTGACCCGGTTCATGGTGGAGCGGACGGACCGCACGCTGGACGTGGACTATGCCAACTCCATCCTTGCCATGAAAAACGTGCAGGTGGAGTCGCAGTTGACGCTGCGCCTGGCAGAGGTAGTGCTTGGCAACCGCGGCGGCGCCGTCATCAGCGGAGCGCCGGTAACGCGCGAACTGATTGGCGATGCCGACCACATGGGTGGCGCGGTGGCCATGCCGCCCATGCACATTGGTACGGAGTCGATCGTGAGTGGCCGGTCCGAAGTGGTGCAGGGCCTGTCCGACGAAACGTGGATGGTGGTGCTCTTCCAGCGCGTGGGCGCAACGGCAGATCTGATACGCATCTCCGCCAGCCTGCCGTCGGTGCAGCTGGGCACGTTTATGACAACGCACTCGCCGGAGAATTTGCAGTCTCCCGCCGCTACGATCCTCAGCGGCAACCCCTACTACGGCCGCACGCTTGAAGGTGGGGAGTGGCGTGTGGGCACCTATGAGCCGCTGTATGACAAAGCCGGCAAGGTGATTGGCGCTCTGTACGTTGGCCGCACGGTCACGGGCCTGGTGAACTTCCGCAATCTGATCGTCACCAACCGGCTGGGTGATGCCGGGTCGGTCTCCGTGATCTATGTCAGCGGACCGCAGCGTGGCACCTTCCTGCAGCAGCCCAAGGGCATCGCCGCATCCACTGAGAGCAAGTGGCTGCCTGAGGTGCTGGCCGATACATCGTCCATTCCCGCGAACAAGTCGCGCGGCATGGTCATCCACTCTGAGGTGGATAACGCGGACGCTATCATCCGTTACAGCTACCTGCCCAAGCATGACTGGGCCGTGGTGACGGTTGCAGATTCACGCGACCTGCAGGACGCATCTGCCGCCGTGCAGAGGGAGTTTGTGGCGTTGATGTTGCGGTCGCTCTTCCTGGGGCTGCTTGTGCTCGCGGTGGTTGCGGTGCTGTCGTACTTCATCGCTAAACGCATCGTCGATCCGCTGCAGGAGATCACCATCCAGCTGACGTCGAACGGCACGCAGGTTTCCAGCAGCGTGAATCAGCAGATGGCGCATGCCAACAACGTGAACGTTTCCAGTACTGAGATTGCGACGGCCGTGCGGCAGATCTCAGCCACATCGCAGGAGCTGCTGCGCACCATGGAAGAGCTGAGCGGCGAGGCATCGCGTGCCAGCTCCGTTGCGCAGGAGGGTTCTACTGGCCTGCGTGGACTTGCGGACGCGAATGATCTGCTGTCCATGGTTGCGGAGAAGATTGAGAGCAGCTTTGACGCTATCCGCACGCAGGCCAACAAGATCAACGCGGTAACGCTGGCGGTGACGAAGGTGGCTGACCAGACGAACCTGCTGAGCCTGAACGCCGCGATTGAGGCGGAAAAAGCAGGCGAGGCAGGCGCAGGCTTTGCCGTGGTGGCGCGAGAAATTCGACGCCTGGCAGACCAGAGCGCAAGCTCAAGCCAGCAGATTGAAGTAACCATTGGCGAGATGCAGAGCGCCATGACCGCGGGCGTGGGCGAGGTCCGCGCACTGAGCCGTGCGGTGGAGCAGAGCGTGGAGCTTTCCGTGCTCATCCAGCAGCAGTTCACTGAGATCATCTCGCGCGTGGAGGCGATGACGCCGCGCTACGAGATGGTGCATATGGGCATGCAGAACCAGACGGAGGGCGCCAAGCAGATCAGCGAAGCGATGTCGCAGCTGACGGAATCTGCAGGCCAGACGACAGAGGCGATTGCCGAACTGAACGAGGTAAGCCTGGGCCTGCACCGCGCCGTGAACATCCTGAAGCACCGCATGTTTGCCGACGACCGCGAGGAGACAGTGGCCGCCGCCGGAGAAATAGAGTGAGCTCGCACGGGGCGGGACACGAACATACGACGGGTTCGCACGACCACTCGCACGGCGGGCACACCCACGTCGTAGTTCAAACGCATCACGAAGCCAGCGTTCTGTTTACCGTGGGCGATGAGTTCTGCCGCATCCCGCTGCGTCGTTTGCATGGCATTGCACCTTGGGCCGCGCTGGAACCTTCAGACGACGCTGAAGTGCTGGGCCTGCTGCACCTGCGCGGAGAGATCGTGCCAGTAGTAGATCTGCAGCAGACTGTCTACGGCACACCCACGCCGGTTGAGATGGGTTCGCGCATCCTGCTGCTGATGTGTGCGCGGCCAGACGGCAGCAGCAGGTTGTTGGGTGCGCTGGCAAGCGACGTGGTGGCCATGGCGCGCGATGACGACGAGGCGCAGTTGTTTGATCCGTGTGAGCTGCTGGGTTCGCTGCTGACGAGGCTGCCGTGAGTACAGACCTGGTGCTGGAGTTGGCGTCATCAGCAGCGGCGCCGGCGGGGCTGCAGCTATCTGCCATGCCGCGCAGCAGCCTGAACGCAGCCGTGCGGCGCCGTCAGACGGCAACCGGCTATGCAGTCCCCGCGCAGTATGCGGCGTTTGCGCGCGACAATGCCGCTGAACTGGATCGTCTGCTGGAAGAGCTGCTGGTGCATGAGACATTTTTCTTCCGCGACGCGCAGGCCTTTGCGGAGATGCGCCGGTGGTGCCTGGAGTGGCTGCGTAACAACCCTGATCGCTCCTTGCGCATTTTGAGCGCGCCCTGCGCCACCGGCGAAGAGCCCTATAGCCTGGCCGCAATGCTGTGGGAGGCGGGCGTTCCTGCGGATCGCTACAGGATTGACGCGGCAGATATCTCTGCAGTCGCGCTGATGGCCGCGCAGGCCGCGGTATATGGACGGCTGTCTCTGCGTGGGTTGCCGCGCGATGCCGACCCTGCCTTCCTCGACAAAACAGAACGCGGATGGGCCGTGCGGCCTGAGGTGCGTAGCCGCGTCCGCTTTCGCCGCGTGAATCTTGTGGGCGATGGGCCGGACGGTGCGGGCATGCTGCTGGACGGCGAGCCGTACCACCTCATCTGCACGCGTAATTTGCTGCTGTACCAAACGTCCGAGGCGAAGGCTCGGCTGATCGCCGGGCTAAGCCGCGCGCTCTATTCCGGAGGCCGCCTTGTGATTGGCGCAGCCGACTGGTGCCAGGAGCTTGCTGCTGCATTTGACCTGACCGGACCGCCGGAGGCCTTCGCACTCACGCATCGTTCGACGGAGCAGAGCGCCGTACGCCGTGCCGCAATCAACGCTGCAAATGCAATGAAGGATGTTGCGCGTGGTCAATCAACAGAACGCGCCGTTGCTGAGCCAGCACGCGCGCACCTGACGCAGACGGTAAAGCTCGCCGCTACCGTAGATGTCGCGAGCATTCCATCTGCGGCCACCTTCAATCGCAACGCGGATGCGCAGCGCGAAGAGGAACAGGTGAATGGGCTGCACCATCAGTCGGAACGCGCGCTGGCGCAGGGCCGCTGGGACGAGGCGGAGCGACTGTGCCGGCAGGCACTCTATCTAGACAGTTCGCATCTGCCGAGCCTGGAGTTGCTGAGCCGCATATGGGCTCCGCGCATGCCGGAGCGTTTTCGATATGCGCTGGAGGCACGTATTCGTCGGCATCGTTCGTCCGGCATGCATGCGAGCGCCTTCGCTGATGCTGCGGCAGAGAAGGAGAGCGCATGATTGATCCCATGAATCCCGAACTTGCTGCAGAAATTGCTGCCGCCGTGGATGCTCTGCCCGCGCATGTGCCGATCGATACGCGCGATGCGCGACGCGCCTTCTTCAGTCGACCCATGCCTGAGGGCTACGCAGAGGAGCTGGCCGCGATGCTGATGACGGAGCCGCAGGCCACCGTGGCTGAACGCGGTCTGGGTAGCCACCTGGTCTTCCGCGTGGGCGCGGCACACTTTGCACTTACGGCTGCGGTGGTGCGATCCATCACGCTGCCGCCACCACTGTGCCGCCTGCCGCAGTATGTGGATTCCCCTTTCCTGGGACTGGTGTCCATTGCGGGCGAGATACTTCCCTGCTGCTCGCTGGGTAGGATGCTTGGTATACCGGAGTCGATGGGCAACGCGCCGGGCCGCAGGCTGGTGGTGCTGGAAGAACGGCCGGGCGAGCTGTGGGCCTTTCACGCGGATGAGGTGCTGTCTGTTGCTCAGGGCACGGAACATCCTGCGAGCGAAGATGCGGAGATGTCTGCCGATGAAGCGGAACACATGGATCGCGCAGACCGTGATGCAGCATCGCTGCCCGCGGAGTGGCGTGGCACTCACTTTCGCACTGCGGAGGGCACGGACGCCGTGGTTCTGGACCCCGCACGGCTCTTCCGTGTGATGGCGCAGGCGGCGGCATGATAATGCCGCTGATTTCAATCAGGCGAGAGGAGGTAAAACCATGAGCGACGACGATGAACTCTCCATATTTGAGCTATTCAAAATGGAGGCGGAAGAGCGCGTGGAAAGCCTCCAGCGGTTGCTGCTGCAGGTGCAGGGCGGCAGCGGCGACCTGAACGTGCTGCACTCGCTGATGCGCGATGCCCACTCGCTGAAGGGCGCTGCGCGCATTGCAGAGATTGGCAGCGCCGTAAGCCTGACGCACGCCATGGAGGATCGCTTTGTGGCCGCGGAGGAAGGCCGCTCGCTGGCCGAGTCCGAAGTAGACCTGCTGCTGCACTGCACGGACCTGCTGCGTTCGCTGGGCACACTGGCTGACGAGGCAGCAGCAGTGACATGGGAGGGTGGCCACTCGCAGGAGATCACCGGTCTGGTAAGAGTCTTGTGCGATGCAGCCACTGGCGCGTCGGATACTGCGGCTGCGGCACAGGCCGCACCTGTAGTGGAAGCAGGTAAAACACCATCGCCCTCCGCAGAACCAGCCGCAGCCGAGCCAACAGCCACGGCAACGGAAAGCTCGCTGCGCATGAGCTCTGCCCGTCTCGGCCGCATTCTTGCCGGAGCGTCAGACAGCCTGGTGCGCATACAGGCGCTGATGGAGATGAGCAACCGCCTGCACCGCAGCGAGGAGCGGCTCTATCGCTCGCTGCGCATCCTGACGGACACGGCTGAGGCCACGGCCAGTAGCGACTCTCCTGTAGTGGATGCAGTGCATCGTGTGCGCTCGGAGCAGGCCTCCATGCGCACGCTGCTGCTGGAGCTGGACGACGCCGTACACATTGGCGAGCAGGTTGCCGGAACGCTGCATCGCGAGGTGTTGCAGGCGCGCATGCGTCCACTGGCAGAGATTGTGCCGGGCTGGCAGAGGCTTGTGCGCAGCGTCTCCGCAGAGCTGGACAAAAAGGTGCGGCTGGAGATTGTTGGTGACCGCACGGACGTGGACCGCGACATTCTTGAGCAGCTGCGCGCGCCGCTGGAACACCTCATCCGCAATTCTCTGGACCACGGCCTTGAAAGCTCTGAGGCGCGCGTTGCCGCGGGCAAGCAGGAGACGGGCACCATCCGCGTGTGGGCGCGCCACCAGAACGGACGGCTGGCCATCAGCGTGGGCGACGATGGTGCTGGTGTGGACTTTCGCGCGGTGCGCGACCGCGCTGTCAAACGCGGCCTTGTGCTGCCCTCCATGACAGCGAAGATGAGCGAGGACGAGGTGCTGCAGTTCCTCTTCCTGCCCGGCTTCAGTACGCGCGAGTCTGTGTCTGAAATCTCAGGCCGCGGCTTTGGCCTGGACGTGGTGCAGAGCACGGTGCAGGGCGCGGGCGGTGCGCTGCGCATTGAGACGCAACTCGGCAAGGGTACGACCATCCACATCACGTTGCCCATCAGCCGGTCTGTCATGCGGGTGATGCGCGTTGGTGTGGAGGACGAGGTGTTTGCCCTGCCCGCGACGCGGCTGGCGCGCGTGGGCTCCGTCTCTGTCACGGCGCATGCAGACGGTAGCCGCACCATTGAGACAGAGGAGAATGTCCGCATCCCCATTGTGCCGCTGCTTGAAGCGATGGGCGGCACCGCGACGCCGCTGGAGGCAGGCCATACGCTGGCTGTCTTCCTGCTGGATGGTGAGACGGGCGAGGCAGAGATTGCACTTGCCGTGGACCGGCTGCTGGGCGACGTGCTGGTGGCTGTGCGCACGCCCGATCCTCGGCTGGGACGGAGCGCATCCCTTGCGGGCGTTACGCTCACGGACCGCGGCGTGCCCATGCTGATTCTGGATACGGACAACCTGCTGCGAACCGCGCTGGGAGCGCAGCGACGGCGCTGGTCCATGAGCAGCGCCAGCCACGGTGCTGAGCATGTGGCGACAGTGCTGGTTGCGGATGACTCGCACACCGTGCGGCAGATGCTGCGTCGAGCGCTGGTCCGCGCGCACTACCGCGTGGTGACCGCGGCGCATGGAGCCGAAGCGTGGGCGCTGCTGCAGACGCAGGTCTTTGACCTGCTGATCAGCGACGTGGACATGCCGGAGATGACAGGCATTGAGTTGACCGAGCACGTCCGCGACAACGCACGCCTGCAGCACATGCCGGTGGTGCTGCTGAGCTACAAGGGGCGCGAGGAGGATCGCCGCCGCGGCCTGGAGGCAGGCGCGGACATGTACTTCAGCAAGGGCGAGTTTGAAGAAAATGCATTTCTGCAGGTGGTCACAGACCTGATTGGACCGTCCAAGCTTGAGACGGATATTGTTGGTAATGCAACAGTACCGGCGCAGGAGCCAGCTTCCAACAGTGGCGATGGAGGACCATGGTCGCAGTCGGCATCGTAAACGACTCGGCTGATACGCTCGTCCGGCTGAAGCGCATTGTGCGCGAGACGCCGGGCTTTCACGTGGTGTGGACCGCGCGCAGCACGGACCTTGCACTGCTGCAGCACCGCACACACACCGCGCAGATGGTGCTGCTGGATGTCTCGCTGAGTGAAGGCCCCGCGACAGTCGCGCGGCTCATCGCGCTGCATCCCTGCGTGGTGCTGCTGGTTACGGACGACCCCGCAGGCAAACGCCAGCTGATCTTTGAAGCAACCGGCAATGGCGCGCAGGATGCCGTCGCCACACCTGCATCCGACAAGCCTGCAGACACGCATGAACTGCACCGCAAGCTGGTAATGCTGGGCCGGCTGCCACACTTCAACCTGCCCGCGAACGCACCCGCTGTGCTGCCACCGGGTTCGGCTGCTCCGCCGTATCCGTCAAGCGTGGTGCCACCGGATCGTTCGCCCTCAACCGATCCGCCTGCTGTGATCATTGGCATTGGCGCATCTACCGGTGGCCCACAGGCGCTGGCGACCATACTGCACGCGTTGCCCTCTGACCTTGAAGCCGCCGTAGTGATCGTTCAGCACATGGACGAGCAGTTTGTGCCGGGGCTGCAGCAGTGGTTGCGCAATGTGTGCACGCTGCCGGTGGAGCTGGCCGTGGAAGGCGATGCCCTTCGCCGGGGCACGGTGCTGCTGGCGCACACGCAAAATCATTTGGTGCTGGAGAGAGGCCCTGCCAGCTCGGTCACCGTTCGTTACACCTCACAGCCTGAAGACGCGGCGCACCGCCCCTCCGTCGACGTGTTCTTTGATAGCCTGGCGCGGCTGAGCACAACCCGTGCCTGTTGCGGCGTGCTGCTTACCGGCATGGGTCGCGACGGCGCGCAGGGGCTGCTGCGGCTGCGCGGTCGCGGCGTGCTGACCATTGCGCAGGACCAGGAAAGCTCTGCCGTGTATGGCATGCCGCAGGCAGCAATGGCTGCGGGCGCTGTGGATGCGGCAACACCACTCACGGAGATTGCGGGCAGGCTGGTGGAGTTCATCCGCAACGCCTCGACAACAGCCCGCAGATGACTCTGTCCTGCCGGACGGGCCCACTACGTGTGGGGCGGGCGTTTCCACTCCTTTTTACTGCTTCGCTTGGCCCTTCCGTTGGTCGGGATGAAATCTTCTTCCGACCAACGGGAATCATCTTTACGCTGCATAAGATCGAGTACTCTTTGTGCAGCACCCCACAACCTTTTTTGCTGTAGCGAAATGTAGCTGCTGCTTTTGAACGGCCTGCCCCTATGACTGACGAATTGCTGCCTGCGGTAACGGAATCGCCCAAACGCACACACACCGTGAAGGTGATGCTGGTGGACGACCAGCGCCTGGTGGGCGAAACCGTCCGCCGCATGATTGCGGAGCTGCCCGGCACGGAGTTCCGTTACTGCGCCAACCCCGCCGGCGCCATTGAAATTGCAGAGCAGTTCAAGCCCACCGTCATTCTGCAGGACCTGATCATGCCAGACGTGGACGGCCTGGACATGGTGCGCAGCTTCCGCGCAAACCAGGGCACTGCAAACGTGCCGGTGATTGTGCTCTCAAGCAAGGAAGAGGCCAAGACCAAGGCAGACGCATTTGCCGCGGGCGCTAACGACTACCTGGTCAAGCTGCCGGACAAACTGGAGCTGCTGGCCCGCGTGGCCTACCACTCCGACGCGTACATCCTGCGGCTGGAGCGCGATGAAGCCTTCCTTGCGCTGAAGGCGCAGCAGGAGCGCACCAGCGAAGAGTTGGCTGAGGCAAAGAACTATGTCCGCTCGTTGCTGCCTGCGCCCATGGAACCGACGGAGCAGCTTGCTTCCGACTGGCGCTTCATTCCGTCCACCGCTCTGGGTGGCGATGCATTCGGCTACCACTGGCTCGACAGCAACAAACTTGCGATCTACCTGCTGGACGTCTGCGGCCATGGCGTTGGATCTGCGCTGTTGAGCGTAAGCGCCATGAACGTCATCCGCAGCCGCACGCTGCCGGAGACGGACTTTGCCGCGCCGGACCAGGTACTGACTGCTCTGAACCTCGCCTTCCCCATGAGCCAGCACGGCGGCCGCTACTTTTCCATGTGGTACGGCGTGTATGACACCGCAACGCGCACGCTGACGTACGCATCCGGCGGCCATCCGCCACCATTGCTGGTGCCGTCTGAGGGTGAGGCGCTGTTGCTGGACTCCACCGGCATGATTGTTGGTGTGTTTGAAGGTGCAACCTACGCCGCGCCCGTGGTGCAGGTGCAGCCCGGCTCCATCCTGTATATCTACAGCGACGGCTGCTACGAAGTCATGCAGCCGAACGGCGAACAGATGGACGCAGAACCATTCCACGCCATGCTGCAGACCTGCGCACTCTCCATGCAGTCGCTGGATAGCGTGGTGCGAGCAGTGCAGGATGTGCAGCGCCATCCAGACTTCGAAGATGACTTCAGCCTGCTGGAATTCCGCTTCTTCTAAACCTGCAAAAGAGTTGTGTCCTGCCGGACGGGCCTCCTGCGCGGAGAGCGGGTGCTCACGCACCTTTTTACTGCTATTGCGTGGCCTTCCCGATGGTCAGGATGAAAATTTGATCCCGACCATCGGGAGGGGCGAGGCGAAGCCAGTAAAAAGGCGTGCAAACGCCCGCCCCACGCGTAGTGGGCCCGTCCGGCAGGGCATCCATTTTGCGAACGCTGTTGTCTTGGTTTATCGAGTTGCTTAAGCGGCCCGCGTGTACTTGTTGAACCAGTCGATGGTGCGGCTCCATGCCAGGTCAGCTGCTGCCTTGTTGTAGCGCTCCGGCGTCGCGTCGCAGTTAAAGCCATGCACCGCGCCCGGATAGATAAAACCCTCGTGCGGCACACCGGCCTCTGTCAGCGCCTTGTCATACGCCGGCCACGATGCGGCTCCGTTCTTATCCAGTTCACCGTGGTGGACGAGTACCGCAGCCTTGATCTTCGGAATCTCCGCGGCGGGCGGCACAGCGCCGTAGAACGGCACCGCTGCGGTAATGTCTGCACCCATACGGACCGCAAGGTTATTGGCCACGCCGCCGCCATAGCAAAAGCCGGTTGCGCCAATCTTGCCGGTGCAGTCCGCGCGCGCCTTGAGCCACTCTGCGGAGGCGACCATGTCTTCAAACATCTTGGGCTTGTCGATCTTGTTGAAGAGCAGACCGCCCTTGTAGTCATCGCCAGGAAAGCCACCCTGCGAGGTGAGGCCGTCCGGAGCAAACACCATGAAGTTCTGCAGCGCAAAGCGGCGCGCAACGTCTTCAATATGCGGATTCAGACCGCGATTCTCATGCACGACGATGATGCCGGGCAGCTTGCTGGGCTTGGCCTCGCGCGAGTCCGCAGAGACCGGCCGCACAAAGTAGCCCTTGATGGTGCCGTTGCCCTTGGGCGACTGAATCGTCTCGTACGAGGTCTTGATCCGGTCGTCCGTCTTGGAGACCTGCTGGCCCAGAGCGTAGTTGGGCATGAGCGCCTCAAGAACCGCGGTGCCGGCAAGGCCGGTAACGGCCAGACCCTGTACGCGCGTCATGAAGGCGCGACGGCTCATGCCGCCGTGGATGAACTCGTTATACAGCTCAATGGCTTCAGCCGGTAGCTTTGGACGTTCCGTTCCCATCAGTCACTCTCCCGCGGGCGATGATAGCAGTTGCTCTTTGCGTGTTTGTCATTTGTTTCGCAACAGCGCTTTTCAAAACCCTGTCCGACAGGACATGGATTTCAATCCTTAACGCAGGTTGTGCTGCCGGTTGTCGTAGATCTTCATCTGCGCCTTGATGAAGGTATCCGCCTTCGCCAGCGCCTTCTGCGTATTCACATCCAGCTGATCCCATGTGCGGAAGACGCTGCGATCCTCCACGCTGGACGGGTCGATGTTGCCGTTCTGATCGACCATCGCCGCCGTAATCAGAGTGACCGACTTCGACGGGGGATCGATCAGCGCGCGGCGCACGCGGTAGCCAATGGAGTCGCACGCATTCAGGTGACCGGTATCGCCCAGCCCCCAGCCAAGCTGGTTGGCGCGGCACGCCTCCGGCGTCTTGTAAAAGGTGAACAGCGACAGCGTGTAGGTGCCGCGGTTGATGTAGTCGGAGTAGTTGCGCGCGAGCCACTCCGGGTTCGAGATGTCCGGCATGTAGATCAGCACATCGTGATCCGACGCGAGGAGTATGGGCGTCGTCCACTGCTCCGTCTCGTCATAGACGGACGATGGTGTACCCAGAGCTCCACGTTGAACGACCTGCTGCGCTTGGGCAGCGGTGATCAACGGCAGGGACAGAACCAATGCGGCGGCAGATGTAAGCAGGCGAAGTTGCATACGCCCTTATCCTTTCATGGCACAGATGCACTTTAGACGTACGAACTTGCGGCCCATTGCATAACTTCATCTGCTGGCTTAGGTTGGGTCTGTGATTCCAAGCATGGCAACCAGCGTGCAGCAGCAGTGGGCGGCGCTTCCCATACAGGGGCGGCTGCGTGTTCTGGCCCGCGCGCGCAACAGCATGGCACTTGATCCGGATCGGTTTTTTCGTGAGGGTCGTGCGGAGACGCGCAAGGTTTCCGTGGACACGCTTACGTCTGAAGTGTTGCCGCTGCTGGCAGGCATTCGTTTTTTGGAGAAGTCTGCGGAGGAGATTTTGCGTCCGCGCAGGCTTGGCCGCGAGGGTTTGCCGCTTTGGCTGGTGGGCGTTTCGAGTGAAGTTCGGCGCGTTCCTTTTGGTCGCGTATTGGTGATTGGACCTTCGAACTATCCGCTGATGCTGGCTGGGCTGCAAACCGTGCAGGCGCTGGCTGCGGGCAACAGTGTGGTGTGGAAGCCGGGCGCGGGAGGCAGCGAGGTTGCGGAGACCTTTGCTGCTTTTTTGAAGGAGGCGGGTTTGCCCGATGGCCTACTGCGGGTCACGGATGAGTCTGTCGCGGCGGCTGAGCGCGAGATTGAGGCTGGCGCGGATAAGGTCTTCTTCACAGGATCTGTTCCTGCGGGCAAGGCTGTGCTGCGGCGGCTGGCGGAGAAGGTGGTGCCGTGCGTGGTGGACCTTTCTGGCTGCGATGCACTCATCGTGCTGCCGGGTGCGGATGTTGGTCTGGTGGTGAAGGCGTTGGCCTTTGGTATGCGATTGAATGGGTCTTCGACGTGCATGGCTCCGCGGCGGGTGTTGCTGGTTGGCACGACTTCACAGCAGAAGGATACGTTGGTGGAGCGGCTGTTGGTTGCGTTTCAGTCCGTGGAACCTGTGCGTTTAAATACCGCTACGCATCAGCGCTTGGGCCCGCTGCTTGAGGATGCTGTGGCAGACGGTGCGCGTGTTTGTGGTGTGTTTTCAGATGAGGGCATGCGGCCGATTTTGGTTGCGGATGGTGCGCCTTCAATGGCTGTTGCACAGGAGGATATTTTTGCTCCTGTTGTGACGCTGATTGCATTGAAGGATGTTGCGGAGGTGCTTGCCGCGCAGGCTGCGAATCCGTTTGGATTGACTGCATCGATCTTTGGGCCTGAGGCGGCGTGCCGCGCGCTGGCGCAAAAGCTGGATGTTGGCTCAGTGTTTATCAACGATGTGATTGTGCCTTCGGTTGACCCGCGTGTGCCTTTTGGTGGGCGTCGAATGAGGGGCTTTGGCGTTACGCAGGGCGTGGAGGGTTTGCTGGAGATGACCTCGATCCAAACCATTGCCGCGCGCAGCAGGCTGACCGGCACATGGCACCTTGCCCCCATGACCGGGCACCACGGCGGGCTGTTCGCCGGAGTCATCCGGCTTACCTACGCGAATCGTTTGACGGAGAAGATTCGCGGCGTGAAGGAAGCTATCCGCTCAGTCCGGCGCCTGCTGTAAACAAAATTTCCTAATCGATACGCATCGAGCTTCGTCTATCAAGCGTTCAGCGAAACGTGAGGCGATGCGTGACGAAGCAGAGAATTATTTGTGCCCTAACAATGCTTGCGATGTGCGCCGCACCGTTGCTTGCGCAAACGGCAGGCAGTTCAATGGCGTTTGATGTTGCCTCCGTCAAGCAGGACCTCGTAGGCAGATTCATTGCGCCGCCGTTCTCTTTGGATTTCGACGACGACTACATACCGACTGGCGGAGCCTTCAATGCGACAGCGCCTTTGACCACATACATCGCCTTTGCCTACAAGCTCAATCAGTTGAACTCGATGATCGAACAGCTGCCGAAGTGGGCATCCGACGATCGCTATGAGATTCATGCGAAGGTGGACGGTAATCCTACGAAAGACCAGATGCGGTTGATGATGCAGTCGCTGCTGGCAGAGCGCTTCAAGCTGACGATCCACTTTGAGACTCGCGACGTTCCTGTGCTTGTGATGGAGCGCATCCATCCGGAGAAGCTCGCTTCGGGAATTCGCATGCATGCGGATGGTCCTGACTGCAGCGTCATTGCACCACGCTCTTCCGGTCCGGAAGCGGCAGCAAGCATCGACATGCTCCCTTGCAATACTTACACCGCTTACAACCTGCCCGATCACGAGATGCTGGCGGGCACGCGCAACACAACCGCCGCGCAGATGGCTGCGTTTCTATCGAACGTGGGTCACTTTGGAAAGCCGGTTGTGGACAGAACGAATCTGAAGGGTTCCATCGACTTTGCCGTTACCTTTGTACGGGATCAGGTCGCTGCTCCCGGCGCGGAAACGGTACACGGAGAGAACTTGCTGGAAGCGATCAAAGACCAGCTTGGTTTGAGGCTGGTGGCACAAAAGCTTTCGCTGCAGATTCCGGTTGTCGACCACGTCGAAAAGCCGTCGGACAACTAACTCGCTTTGCACAAAAGGAAAGGCCGGGCGAGTGCCCGGCCTTTCCTTGTTGGTTTTGTAGAACGCGTTGGCTTTAGACCGCGGCGGGCTCGCCTGCTTCCGCAGCAGATGCCGCCGCGGCGGCGGCTTCAGCAGATGCGGCAGCAGCTGCTGCCTTTTCTGCCTTGGCTGTGGCAGCCTTGCGCTCTGCCACGTTTGCGCCCAGATCGGCTTCCATCTTCTCCGTCGAGAACGCCTCGATGGTGTCGCCCACGCGAACGTCGCGGAAGCTGCCCAGATCGATACCGCACTCCATACCGTTGGTCACTTCCTTGACGTCGTCCTTGAAGCGCTTCAGGTTGGTGATCTTGCCCTTCCACAGCTCCTCGGTGCCGCGCATGACGCGTACCTGTGAGTTGCGCGGGATCGATCCGTCGCGGACCACGCAGCCGGCAATCTGGCCGACCTTTGTGATCTTGAAGACGTTGATGACCTCAGCCTTGCCGAGATAGTTCTCGCGGAAGACGGGGTCCAGCAGGCCAAGCATGGCCTTGCTCATCTCATCCTGCAGCTCGTAGATGATGGAGTGCAGACGAATCTCGATCTTGTCCTGATCCGCCAGCTCCTGCGCCTTGCGCTCGGGCCGCACGTTGAAGCCGATGATGACGGCGTTCGACGCGGTGGCCAGCAGCACATCGCTCTCGGTAATGGCGCCCACACCGGAGTGCAGAACGCGTACGCGAACCTTCTCCGTGGACATGCGCTGCAGGCTGTCGATAAGCACCTGCACCGAACCCTGAACGTCGCCCTTGAGGATGAGGTTGAGGTCCTTGACGCCGGCCTGCTTGATCTGTTCTGCAAGACCTTCCAGCGATACGCGGCTGCTCTTTGCAAGCTGTGCCTCGCGCTCCTTGAGCGTGCGGTAGCGTGCAATTTCCTTGGCGCGATCACGATCCGCCATCACGATGAAGGTGTCGCCTGCATCAGGGATGCTCTCCAGACCGAGGATCTCCACCGGCGTGGACGGGCCAGCCGTTGTGATGGCGCGGCCACGATCGTCGAACATGGCGCGAATCTTACCGAAGGTGTTGCCGACGATGTAGCTGTCGCCAATCTTCAGCGTGCCGTTCTGCACAAGGATGGATGCGACTACACCGCGGCCACGATCGAGCTTGGCTTCAATCACGGTGCCCACTGCGGGACGATCGAGGATGGCACGCTGCACGTTGGAGTCAGCGACCAGGCAGATCATCTCCTCAAGGCCATCGAGGTTGATGCGCTTCTTTGCCGATACCTGGATGAACGGCGTATCGCCGCCCCATGTATCGGGCTGCAGACCGCGCTCGGCAAGTTGCTGCATCACCTTCTCAGGGTTTGCGCCTTCCTTGTCGATCTTGTTGACGGCCACAATGATGGGCACCTTCGCCGCACGTGCGTGGTCAATGGCTTCAATCGTCTGCGGCATTACGCCGTCATCCGCTGCAACCACTACAACAACAATGTCCGTAACCTTGGCGCCGCGTGCACGCATACGCGTAAACGCTTCGTGACCCGGTGTATCCAGGAAGACGATCTCGCGGCCAAACGCAGGTGAGTCGGGCTTGGTGACGTGAACCTTGTACGCACCAATGTGCTGGGTGATGCCGCCGGCTTCGCCGCCTGCAACGTTGACCGTATCCAGCTCGGTCGAGCGGATCGCATCGAGCAACGAGGTCTTGCCGTGATCGACATGGCCCATAACGGTGACCACTGGCGAACGCACAACCTCTGTCATGCCGCTGGTGTCTTCCAGCAAGCCTTCAATGGCCTCGTTCTCCAGCTGCTCTTCCACCGTCTGAATCTGTGCGTCAGCGCCGTAAGCGGCGGCGACGGACTTCACCAGTTCGTTGTCGAGCGACTGGATGCGAATGCTCAGACGGGCAGACGGTCGTGGTCTCATGCAAGGCAGGTCCGGCGTGCGCCTATAACGTTTTGAACTATGTGGATGTTATTGCCACGGCCACTTATAAGCCCATGCTGAAATAC
>JAMFTB010000011.1 GCA_026225595.1 Terriglobus sp.
ACGTGATTGAGTACATCGTTAGGCGCGGGCGTAAACTGCACCGCGCCGGCCTGCAGTACGCCAAGCGGCAACGTAATCACCGCGGCATCCGCCTGACGACATTCCCGTTGGATAGAGTCGCCTTTACGTTGCCATGCGACCATGCAAGCTCCGCAACCGTGGCGTTGGTGCGCAGCAGACCTCCGGCACGCTGCAGCCGCTGCGCCAGCGCCTGCGGCAGGCGTGTGTAACCGCCGTGCAGATGGAATGCGGCGGCGCCGTCAATCGCATCCTCAGCATGCTGCTGCACCGCCAGCGAACGCACAGAAATGCGCGTTGCATCCGCAGCGTTGAAGCCTTCCACATAGCTACTGGCGCCAAGCGCAGTGTGCGGCAGCGCGTGCACGCGCGCAAGATACTCCGCAAAGGTTAAGTCTTCGTTTGGGTGCGCATCACTCCACGCCGTCATCTGCTCGAGCAACGCAAACGGATCATCCGCGTCTTCACCGGAGTCATCATCCTCCGCGTCGTGATCACTCTCAACAAACAACGAACCATCCTGCGTGTAGTGGATGTTGTTGCCGGTGAGTTCGTAGTGCGTGAGCCCAAGCTCCTCCAGCAGCGCCAGCATATCCGGCGGTCTGCCGTGTATGAATTCCGCACCCAGTTCAATCGCAGCATCGCCGCGCATCACGGTGCGGATGCGGCCGCCAACGTGATCGCTCGCCTCAAGCACCGTCACCGCGCAGCCCGCCTCTGCAAGCTTTACCGCTGCAATCAAACCGGCAACGCCTGCTCCAACCACAACCGCGCTCTTCATCCCTGCGAAACTCCACGCTGACTTGCCAGCAACTCCCGCAGCAGGTTGATGGCTTCATCGCGCGTGCGGATGTTGCCCTCAAGCTGTGCGTCTTCGATATCGTGCAGCAGCTGTTTGAAGCGGGGCCCTGGCGGCAGGCCTGCGTCGATGAGGTCGCGCCCCGTTAGCAGTGGCGCGGGTTTGTATGCCTCAATGGGAGCCGCTTCAAAATGCTTGCTGGCGTAGTCATACATGGCAAGTTGGTTGTGCGACGAGGTAACGTCAAGCCGGTGCAGCGCAAGATGCTCCGGAAAATCCTGCAGCCTGAAGAAGCGCTTCAACGTGCTCTGCTTCATCTTGGTCACATCGCCAAAGCGCATGTGGTTGGCCACCAGCGACACAATCTGGTCGGTGTCGTCGTTGGAGAAGCGCAGCCGGTTGAGGATGGCGCGAGCCATGGTCGCTCCCACATCGGCATGGCCGTTAAAGCGGATGCGTGGCTTTACATCCGCAGGATCAGGCGCACGAAACGTGGGCGGCTTGCCCACATCGTGCAGCAGAGCGCCCCACGCCAGCGTTGCCTTTGCACCCGCGTGCAGCTTATCCAGGAGCAGCAACGTGTGTACCCATACATCACCCTCGGGATGCCACTCCGGCGGTTGCTGCACGCCCCTCATGGCGGCCACTTCCGGCAGCACGTGCTGCAGCAAGCCGCTCTCATCCAGCAATTCAAAAGCGCGGCGCGCGTGGCCTTCTGTAAGCATCTTCGTCAACTCATCGCGAACGCGTTCATTGCTTACCTGCTCAATGGTCGCGGCCTGCTTCTGCATCGCGCGCATCGTGTTGTCTTCAATCGCAAAGCCGAAGCGCGCAGCAAAACGCACCGCGCGCAGCATGCGCAGCTTGTCCTCTGCAAAGCGTCGCTCGGGATCGCCAATCGCACGCAGCAGCTTTGCGTCCAGGTCAGCGCGGCCGCCAACATAGTCCAGCACTTTGCCGTGCAGGTTCTCTACCGTCAACCCAACGGGGTCAAGCAACATGCCGTTGATGGTGAAGTCGCGCCGTTGCACATCCTCCTGCGGCGTGTCGGCGTAGCTCACTTCGTCAGGGCGGCGACCATCACTGTAGGAGCCGTCGCTGCGGAAGGTGGCAACCTCCGTCTGCGTGTCGCAGCCCACATCCTCATTCACCGTGCACACAATGACCACACCAAAGTGCATGCCCACAGAAAACGTGCGCTCAAAGGCCATCAACACCTTCTCCGGAGGTGCGGATGTGGCTACGTCATAATCCTTGGGAGCGATGCCCAGCAGGAGATCGCGCACGCAGCCGCCGGCGAAGTACGCCTGGAAACCCCGCGCACGCAGTGACTCCACGATGTGGAGTGCGGCAAGGAAACCGGTACTGCTCTGCGTGGTTTGAAGATCTGACTGCATCTGTTTCCTATCCCAGTGTCCTATCCTAGTCAGATGCAGGATGCAGACGCACAGCACAGCTTCGCGCACAAACCCGGAGGTCTCATCCTGGGCATTGAAAGCTCGTGCGACGAGACCGCGGCGGCAGTGGTGCGCGGCGGCAGCGAAGTGCTGAGCAACGTGGTTGCGTCGCAGATGGAGATGCATGCGCTGTACGGCGGCGTGGTGCCGGAGCTGGCCAGTCGCGAACATCTGCGCAACGTGGTGCCCGTTGTGCGCGAGGCGCTGCGGCAGGCCGGTATCCGCGGCCAAGAGTTGGATGCGGTTGCCGTCACATCGGGGCCGGGGCTGGCAGGCGCGCTGCTGGTGGGTATTTCGTTTGCGAAGGCGTATGCCTTTGGCCTGGGCAAGCCGCTGATTGCGGTGAATCACCTTGAGGGCCACATCCATGCGGTGCTGATGCAGAGGGACAGCGAGTCAGCGAGTCAGCAAGTCAGCGAGTCAGCGGGTTCCATACTGGCGCTTGTTGTTAGTGGTGGGCATACGCATCTATACCTAGCTCAACAGCAGAGCGGTGCATGGAGCTATCGCAACGTGGGCCGCACCGTGGATGATGCTGCGGGCGAGGCCTATGACAAGGTGGCGAAGCTGCTGGGGCTGGGCTATCCCGGTGGCCCGTGGATTGACCGGCTGAGCGCGCATGGCAATGCCACTGCTGTTCCCTTTCGCTTTATCGAGATCAATCGCGGAACGGCTGATGAGCCAAGTTTTGATTTCTCCTTCAGCGGCATTAAGACGGGCATGTTGCGATACGTTGAGGCGCATGGCATGAAGCCTACGATTGAGGCGCGGCGTGCAGCGCTGGCGCAGATCGACAATCCCACGCTGGACGACGTGCTGCCGCTGCTGGACGGCCCCACGCTGGACCTGATTGCGTCGTTTCAGCATGCGGTGGTGGGCAACCTCATCCGGCAGACTATGTCTGCTGCCACACACTTTGACGCGCGTGAAATCGTCATCTCCGGCGGCGTGGCTGCCAATCGTGAACTGCGCGCGCGCTTTGCCGCGGTAGCCACAGAGCGAGGCCTTTCCGTGCATTTTCCCGCAGCCGCGCTTTCTACAGACAACGCCGCGATGATTGCCGCGGCGGCATGGCCACTGCTGCGCCTGGGCAACTTTGCCGATGCCGCGCTGAACGCCGAACCGCGCCTCCGGCTGGGTTAAAGCGCCTGCGGCTTGGTTCTGACAGCCTTCGGCTGGGCGAATAACAGCACCTGCAAAGCGCGTCGGCTAGAATCAACAACGGACTGCGGCGGCAGCGCTTTGCACAGCAATGGTGCGGGCGATCCGGGCGCGCGCGCAAGTCTGCGAAGGCCTGGCACCGTCCTCAGCATGGCGATTGAACTTTTTAATACCCTGGGCAGCCGCGTGGAGCCGCTGACCGCTGCGCGCGACAACACGCTGCGCATGTACTGCTGCGGCCCCACCGTGTATGACTACGGCCACATCGGCAACTTCCGCACCTTTCTGCACGTGGATGTGCTGCGCCGCACCGCGCGGCTGAACGGCTTCGCTCTGAAGCACGTCATGAAAATTACGGACGTGGATGACAAGATCATCCGCAACGCCAGCGCCGCAGGCGTGCCCATAGGCGAGTACACGGCCAAGTACGAGAAGGC
>JAMFTB010000105.1 GCA_026225595.1 Terriglobus sp.
CTCCACCCCCATCTGAAATTCGCAGCTTTCTGGCCTCGCGCGGCAGCAACAAGGGTGTGGACGGTTTCTTTGGTGGCCTGATGCTGGCCTGCGCGCTCAGCATCGTCGTCATCGTTCTGCTGATTGTTTATGTCCTGGTCGCGAACTCGCGGCTCTCTCTAAAGACCTTCGGCTTCAGCTTCTTCACCCACACCGCATGGAACCCCGTCTCCGGCGACTTCGGCGCGCTGCCGTTTATCTTCGGCACGCTGGCCACGTCCATCATCGCGCTGATCATCGCTGTGCCGCTGGCGCTGTGTGTCTCCATCTTCATCATGGAGATCTGCCCCAAGCCCCTGCGCGGCACGATCGCATTCTTAACGGAGCTGCTGGCAGCCATCCCTTCCGTGGTCTATGGCCTGTGGGCGATCTTTGTGCTGGTGCCCATCGTGCGCGACCAGCTTGGCCCCTTCCTGGTGAAGTACTTTGGCTGGACCGGCCTCTTCGGCGGATCGAACTTTGGCGAAGGCGTCCTGACGGGCAGCATCATCCTGTCCATCATGATTCTTCCGGTCATCTCTTCCATCACGCGTGAGGTGATGAGCGCGGTGCCCATCAGCCAGAAGGAAGGCGTGCTGGCGCTGGGTGCAACGCGCTGGGAGATGGTTCGCATTGCCGTTCTGCGCAACGCGCGCATCGGCATCGTGGGCGGCATCATCCTGGGGCTGGGCCGCGCGCTGGGCGAGACCATGGCCGTGACCATGGTCATCGGCAACAACCCGCAGATTTCCAAGAGCCTGTTCGCTCCCGGCTACACGCTGGCATCGGTCATTGCGAATGAGTTCACTGAGGCAACAGGCGACCTGTACCTCTCCGCTCTGATTGAGATTGGCCTCGCACTCTTCCTGGTCACCATCATCGTGAACACCATTGCCCGGCTGCTGGTGTGGGCGGTAACGCGCGGTAACACCGCGAAGGCCCACTAACGCTATGGCTGAGCAGATCCACTCACCGCAGCAAGCACCCATGCCTGCAGAGATGCGCGCAGAGGTTCGCCGATCCAGCAAGGCCAACAAGGCCACGCGCATGGCAGCGGACCACTTGATGACGTTTCTGGCTGTGGGCGGTACGCTGCTGGTGCTGGTGCCGCTGGTCGCCATCCTTGCTTACCTCATCTACAAGGGCGCCAGCTCGCTGAACCTTGCCTTCTTCATCCACACGCCCAAGCCCGTGGGTGAAACCGGCGGCGGCATGGCCAACTCCATCGTCGGCTCTGCCATTGTGTTGTCGCTGGCCAGCCTCCTCGGCATTCCGGTGGGCATTGCAGGTGGCGTTTACCTTGCGGAGTACGGTGCAGGCACATGGCTGGGCGAGATCATCCGCTTTGTGGCGGACGTGCTGAACGGCGTGCCCTCCATTGTGATGGGCATTGCGGGCTATGCGCTGGTGGTGGTGACGCAGCATCATTTCTCCGCGTTTGCAGGCGGCATTACGCTGGCCATCATGATGGTTCCCACCGTCACGCGCACCACGGAAGAGATGCTGCTGACCGTTCCCAGCTCCATTCGCGAGGCCGCGTTTGGCCTGGGCGTACCGCGCTGGCGAACGGTCATGTCTATCAGCCTGCGGACGGCGGCGCCAGGCATCATCACCGGCTGCATGCTTGCCTTCGCGCGCGTCGCGGGCGAGACAGCTCCGCTGTTGTTTACAGCATTCGGCAGCAACTTCTGGCCTTCGGGATTGAATCAGCCCATTGCCGCGTTGCCGCTGCAGATCTTCGTTTACGCGCTGTCGCCCTATGACGAGTGGCATCGTCTGGCATGGGCCGGCGCGCTGGTACTTATCACCATGATTATGGTTTCGGTCGGTCTGGTTCGTTACGTCACTTCGCGTGGCCAGCTCAAGGGAGGAAGTTAGTGGGTCTCGCCATCCGCGTTGAAAATCTGAATGCCTGGTACGGACAGACGCACACCCTGCGTGATGTGAGCCTGAACATACCGGCCAACCACGCTACCGCGCTCATCGGGCCGTCGGGCTGTGGCAAGTCCACCTTTGTGCGCTGCCTCAATCGCATGCATGAGACGAATCCCACTGCGCGTGTTGAGGGTTCTGTGATCATGGGCGAGACCGACATCTACAAGGATGCGTCGCCGGTTGAGATTCGCCGCCGCGTGGGCATGGTGTTTCAGCGGCCCAATCCGTTTCCCACCATGTCCATCTATGACAACGTGGCCAGCGGCCTGAAGCTGAACGGCTTCAGCAAGCGCTCTGTGCTGGACGAAGTTGTGGAGCGCAGCCTGAAGCAGGCCGCGCTGTGGGACGAGGTAAAGGACGACCTGAAGAAGAAGTCCGGCGCCAGTCTCTCCGGCGGTCAGCAGCAGCGTATGTGCATTGCGCGCGCGCTTGCCGTCGATCCGGAAGTGCTGCTGATGGATGAACCCGCTTCTGCGCTCGATCCCGTCTCGACATCGAAGATTGAGGATCTGATCTTTCAGCTGAAGGATCAGTACACCATCGTCATCGTGACGCACAACATGCAGCAGGCTGCGCGCGTTGCTGAGAACACAGGCTTCTTCCTCTCCGGCAAGCTGGTTGAGTTCGACAAAACTCACAAGATCTTTACCAACCCAACCGACAAGCGGACCGAGGATTACATCACGGGAAGGTTCGGATGATTCGCATCAACTTTCAGCAGAAGCTCGACGAGCTGCGTGAGCGCCTGCTGGTGATGGCAGGATTGGTGGAGCAGGCCATTCAGCGCTCCATTGAGGCTTACGAAGAGCGCGATCCGCGCCTGTGCGACCTGGTCACCATGTCTGAGCCGGCGATTGACCGCATGGAGCGTGAGATCGATCACCTGGCGCTGGACCTGCTCGCAATGGAGCAGCCTACTGCTGTTGATCTGCGTTTCATCCTCGCGGTCATCCGCATCAATGCGGATCTGGAACGCGTCGGCGACATGGCCGTGAACATTGTCAAACGCGTGCGCGAGCTGCAGTCGATTCCCGAGGCAGATTTGCCGGTCGATATACCCAAGCTGGCGGAACTCGCCTCCAACATGGTGCGCACGGCGCTGCAGGCATTCATCAATCGCGACGAGACAGTTGCCAACGCAGTGCTGGAGATGGACGACGAAGTCGATCAGATGAACCACGAGGCGTTTCACACGCTGGGCGAACTGATCAAGGGGCATCCCGAACTGACACACCAGGCGCTGAATGCGCTGGTCATCTCGCGCAACCTGGAGCGCGTAGGCGACCACGCGACGAATATCGCTGAGGATGTAATCTTCTGGCTCAGCGGAGCAGACGTTCGCCACCACATCCTCTCGCAGATCACCGACCTCACCGCAGAAAACCAGCAGTAACCGCTGTCCTGCCGGACGGGCCCGCTGCGCGCGGCGCGGGTGCTCACGCACCTTTTTACGGGCTTCGCCTCGCCCCTCCCGATGGTCGGGTTGAAGAATTGTCATCCCGACCGGAGCGAAGCGAAGTGGAGGGACCTACTTCTCCGCACCACAAATCTTTGTCATCCTGAGCGAAGCGCAGCGAAGTCGAAGGACCTGCATTTCGCTGGCGGCAGCACGAAATCTCACGCCGACCATCGGGAGGCCCACGCGAAGCAGTAAAAGGGCGTGTGAACGCCTCCGGCAGGACGTGCTGCTGTAACTTAAGCGGCATGGTCTTTTCGAGAATTGCTTCCGCACTGCTGCTTGCCGTTGCTCTGTCTTCCTCCGCCGTTGCTCAGAAGAGCAAGCCGCTTGAGAGCGCGAATTTCCGGCTGCCGTTGTGGTCGCAGCAAATCACCATCCGCGAGGGCTGGCTTGCCAAGCACCACGCGCTGCTGCTGCCCATGATGCGCCGCCACAACATCGACATGTGGATTGTGGTGAACGAGGAGTTCCACAACGATCCACTGACGGAGTTCATTGCGCCGCCGCGACCCTACACCGGCAACCGCGACATCTTCGTCTTCATCGACACCGGCACAGGCCTGCGCAAGATCGCGCTCACCGGCTACTCAGAAGAGAACGTGGCGCGCTTTTTTGAAAACGCAGACGACCCCGTTCCCGCGGACAAGGCGCTCGCCGACCTCTACGCACAGTACAAGCCAAAGCACATTGGCCTTGGCATTGGAGCGCCGCGTGGAGTGCAGCGCTCACTCACGCACGACACCTACCAGTTCATTGCGAAGGCCATGGGGCCGGAGGCCGAGACGCATTTCGTCCCCGCCGCTGACCTCATTGAGGAGTACTGCGCCACACGCATCCCGGAGGAGTTTGCCACCTACCAGCTGCTGGTCAACCTCACGGACGAGATCACGCGCCGCGCCTTTTCCAACGAGGTGATTACGCCCGGCAAAACCACCGTGGGTGACGTTCGTCGCTGGCTCTACGACGCCATGTACGCCAACCACGTCAACACCTGGTTCCAGCAGGACATGCGTCTGCAGCGCAAGGGCCGCACCGGCCCCATGTCGCGCGGCTTCCTGGCGGTTGAGCCGGAGGAGACGATTATCCAGCCCGGCGACGTTCTGCACTTGGACTTTGGCGTGACCGCCATGGGCATGAATACGGACTGGCAAAAGATGGGCTACGTTCTGCTGCCCGGCGAGAAGGACGCGCCTGCAGGGCTGAAGGCGGCGATGGCCAACACCAAAACGCTGCAGCACACGTTGGAGACGAAGTCGCGGCCGGGCCGCAAGGCGGGCGATGTTTATGCGGACATTATGGCAGAGATGACGAAGGATGGCATTGAAGCCCACGTCTACAGCCACCCCATCGGCGACCAGGGCCACGGCCTCGGCGCAGCGCTCGATAGCCGGTCATCCACAGCGGGCGTCATGCACGACAAGCTGCAGCAGGAGGGGACGTACCTGTCCATTGAGCTGAGCACGGTCACGCCAGTGGCGGAGTGGGGCGGCCAGAAGGTCTACAGCATGGGTGAGGACGATGCCTACCTCACCAGCGAGGGCTACAAAACATTCCTGCCGCTGCAGACCAGCTTCTACCTGATTCATTCGAAGTAAGTTTTGGCTTGAGCGTCCTTGTGGCGCTAGGCTTGCTTCATGCTGAAAATATTCGCGATATTCGGTCTGCTTTTGTTGGCTGTACAGAAGCCACATCCCGCGCATAGCAGTGGTCAGCAGAGTCGTCCCGTGTCTCAATCCGAGGTCATCCAGCAAAAGACACCACCACCTGAATCAGAATTGACAAAGGAAAATAAAGACAATGAAGACAGATTTGCCTATTACAGGTCGCACAAGGTTGAGTATGTGAAGTTCGCATTCCTTCCGGGAAATCTGTCGAATTGGGTTTTGGCACTGCTGGGTATCATTGGTGCAGTTGTCGCCATTGTGACTGTCTCTGCCGTAAGAAAGCAGGGTGGTCACATCGTTACGTCCGAGCGTGCTTGGATGGTGGCTGAAATCGAACTCGACGGAATTCCACCTGAGGTAGATGGAGCCACCGGAATTAGATGGACGGGGTATTCCATAAATTTCGTGAACAAAGGCAAGACACCGGCCTATCTAATTGAAACTGGACATGCCGCAAAGGTTTTGTCCTACAAAGATTCCCTCCCGGAAAAGCATCTTCCGTTTGAAGAGAAAGCAATATCTAAATGGAAGGGCAAGGGGCTCCCCTTGCAGCCGAACGACCATGAGCATAGAGGCTTTCAGGGAACGTGGGCTCAAGACCCAGTAAAGATCGGTCGCGGCGCGGATGTCTTGTGGGTATATGGCTACATCAAGTACCGAGATGCTTTTGGCGTCAGCCGCGAGACTTGGTTTTGCCGCCGTTACGTTCAAGAAATAGAGAAATATCAGAAGTCAGGCTTCATCGCGGGAGGGCCAGCCGGATATAACCACGCAACGTAGCTCCATCTGCCGATCACCTGACGGTCGTGTCAATCTCTCAGTTCTTGCGTTTTATCCGGAAATCGGCTACCCTTACAGGGTTGGACCGAACGGTGTGAGTTCTGCCTCCGGACGCTCCCAATCGCCGCCTTGTGCGGCTACCCAAAAGATTTCAGCCGGCAGCGGCATAGAAGAGAAGAGAGTTCGATGGCAAATCATGTTTCGTCCCTGAAGCGCTCCAAGCAGACCCTTGCAAAGACCGCCGTGAATCGCGCTAACCGCACCAAGCTGCGTGGCTCGCTGCGCACCTTGCGTGAGGCCCTTGCAAAGGGTGATGTGAAGGTCGCTGCAGAGCAGTACCGCGCAACCGCCTCCATCCTCGACAAGAGCGTCCAGAAGGGCGTGCTGCACGACAACACCGCATCGCGTTACAAGAGCCGCCTGAACGCACGCGTCAAGGCACTGGCAACGGCTACCAAGGCCGCGTAACTTCGGCTCATCAGTTTCTGCAAAGGGATACGGCTTATGCCGTGTCCCTTTTTTGCTTTTTGGTGCCGGTAATTTTTTCTGAGATGATTTTCCGAAATATCATGTTCGAAATCTGGCACTTTTGGGGTCTTTTGAACTTAAAAGTGGCCTGTTTATGCGGCTTTTGAACTATGCAGGTAACTGTACAGTTTGCCTGTGCAGTTCAGCTGCCTAAATTGCACCAAATTTGGGCATGGCGTTTTACCGATTTGCGGCACGGCTGAAGCCGTGCCCTTACGATCCTGCCTCATGGGACGTTTATGGCTGTTCGAACAAAATGCAGATCCCTCTGCTTCGCTGCGGGATGACAAACGGTGCGGAGGGGGCGAGGCGAAGCCAGTAAAAAGGTGCGTGAGCACCCGCCCCGCGCGTAGCGGGCCCGTCCGGCAGGACGTGTTTTTCTGCCGGTCAACATGGCGTTTGCACTTCGCTTGAAGAGCCGTGTGCGCGGTGCGTTTTTAGTACATACTGGAGCTGGAGAAGCATCGGCCCATGCCGCTCTCAGACCTTCACAACATGCCTCGGCGCGGTGACGAGAAGATCTCGCCCACCAAGCTTGCTGCTGCCCAATACATCATTACCGCCGTGCTGGTGGTGCTGGTGATGGGGTTGTGGCGGTTGCAGGTTCTTGGCGCGGCAAACTATCGTTTGCTGGCTGAGGCGAACCGCGTTCGCAAGGTGCCGATTCTTGCTCCGCGTGGCCGTTTGTTTGACCGCGAGGGCCGCCTGCTGGTGGACAACTACTCCTCCGTCACATGCTTCCTTCTGCGCGAGCAAATGAAGGACGGCGACCTGCCCATGATTGCCGATGGTCTGCACCTGCCGCTGGAGCAGCTGCAGTACACGCTGCATCATTTTCAGTACGCGCCCAAGTATCAGCCGATCCCGCTTAAGCAGGACATTACGCCGGATGAGCAGGCGTTTATCTCCGCACACGCCAATGAGCTGCCCGAGCTGGAAACGCTGGAAGAGCAGCGCCGCCTGTATCCCCGCGATGGCTTTGCGGCGCATTTGATTGGCTACGTTGGCGAGATCAGCGAGCAGGATTTGAACAATCCGAAGTATGCGTATTACGAGCCGGGTGACGTGGTGGGCAAGTCTGGCGTGGAGCAGTCGTACGACGCGTTGCTGCGCGGCAAGGACGGATCGCGCGATGTGATTGTGAACAGCCACGGCCGCGAGATTGGCCGGCTGGGTGAGGAGATGGCCACGCCGGGCAAGGACCTGAAGCTGACCATTGACCTCGACATTCAGACCGTGGCTGAGCGAGTGATGGAGGGCAAGAACGGCGGCCTTGTCGCCATGGACCCGCACACTGGTGAAATTCTGGCGATGGTATCGCGGCCCGCTTTTGATCCCAACCAGTTCGCGGTGCGCCTGTCGAAGAGCTACTGGAACGGGATCATCACCGACCCCAACCATCCGCTGCTGAACAAGGCCATCCAAGCGCAGCTGGCACCGGGCTCAACCTTCAAGGTGGTGATGACGCTGGCAGGTCTGCAGGAGAACACTGCGCAGAATCTGCATGTGGTGTGCAACGGCGGTGTCGACTTCTACGGACACTTCTATCACTGTGACCGGCACCACGGTCCCGTCGACATTCACAGTGCACTGCCTTACTCGTGCGATTCGTACTACTACACGCTGGCCAACAAGCTGGGCATCGACACCATTGCGAAGTATGGGCACATGGTTGGTATCGGGCAGAAGACCGGCGTTGACCTGCCTGAAGAGGCGGCGGGCATTATGCCTTCGCCGCAGTGGAAGCTGAAGGCGCAGCACCAGCCGTGGTATGCCGGTGAGACGATTTCCGTTGGCATTGGCCAGGGTGCGGTGCAGGCCAGCCCCATTCAGCTGGCTCGCGCTCTCAGTGGCATCGCTTCCGGTGGCGCCATGGTGCGGCCGCACAGCGTCTTTGCTGATGAGCTACCGCCGGACGTTCTGCAGGAGATCCAGGAAGCCTATCCCGGCAGCGGCGAAAAGCAGATTGAGATTACTCCGGAGAACTGGCAGATCGTCACAGACGACATGGCCAACGTCACCCAGAGCCCCATCGGCACGGCCTATGAGGCGCACCTGGAAGGCATTGACTTTGCCGGCAAGACCGGCACGGCAGACGTGATCAGCGGTCGGCAAAAGGGCACTGCCGATAAAGCCACGCTACCGAACGCATGGTTCGTTGGCATGACGCCGCGGCGTAATCCGGACATCGTCGTTGCCGTACTTTGGGAACATGGTTATTGGGGCAACAACTCCGCCAAGCTGGCCGCGCAGGTGATCAACGCGTTTGTGGAGAAGCGGCGGAAGCAGGCAGGCAATCTGCGGCTGGAACAGGCTGCAACGCCACAGCCAACACCTGCGCCTGTGAAGCCAGCAGATGAAGCTGCCAAGCCAACGGCCACCGCGAAACCATCGGATGCTGGTACTCCCCCAACGAAACCATCGAAGCCCGCTTCTACACCCACAGCTTCGGCTCCGGCTGTAGATAAGCCAAAGACAATACCTGCCGCCTGATCCATCATTCTGAGCGAAGCGAAGAATCCCGACGACTCTGGCCAACTGATGCAGTACTAAGCTTTCGCTGCACGAATTTCGCGGCAGGAAGACGCATGATGTATCGGATAAGTTTGCATCGCAGGGATTCTTCGCTTCGCTCAGAATGACAGCAACCGACCTCATATACTGAACAGAGCCGATGACCCGCTTCTCTTCTTACCGCGACTTTGACTTGACGCTGTTTGTCTTCGTCCTGCTCATGTCCATCGTCAGCGTGTTTGAGATTTATTCTGCGACGCTGCACACCAAGTTTCACGGCTTCCATACCAAGCAGCTTGAGTATCTTGCCGCGGGCATCGCGCTCATGTTCCTTATCTCCATGATCGACTACCACAAGCTCATCGGCATCGCGTACTGGGCCTACGGCATCAGCCTGGCATCGCTGATTGCGGTAAAGCTTGTGGGCAAAAAAGTGCTGGGTGCACGTCGATGGATTGCGCTGCCGGGCGGCATCCACTTCCAGCCATCAGAGTGGGTGAAGCTGGTGCTGATTGCAGCGGTCGCGCGCTACTTCTGGGGGCTGTGCGGTAAGGACGATCTGACCTGGACAGACATTGCCAAGGCCTTTGCCATGGTGGGCATTCCCATGCTGCTTGTCCTTTCACAGCCGGACCTTGGAACGGCGCTTACCTATTCGCCCATCCTGATCATTGGTCTGTTCCTGGGCGGCATCTCGTGGAAGAAGGCCGCAATCCTGGTGCTCACCTTCCTGGTGTTGATTGTTGGCGTGTGGAAGAGCGGCAAGGTGCTGAAGCCGTACCAGAAGGCGCGGCTTACCAGCTTCCAGCATCCTGAGGATGATCCCAAGGGTTCCGGCTACCAGGTGCGGCAGTCGCTGATTGCGGTTGGCTCCGGCGGCATATGGGGCAAGGGCGCCACCAAGGGTACGCAGACGCAGGGTGACTTTCTTCCCATTCCGTATACCGATTTCATCTTTGCCGCGCTGTGCGAGGAGCATGGCTTTGTTGGCGCCGCTCTGGTGCTCATCCTCTACTTCCTCATTTTGGTGCGGCTGGTGCAGAACGCGCAAACGGCCAAGGACCCTCCGGGCACGCTGCTGGTCATGGGCGTGGCGGGCGTTATGCTCTTCCAGATTGCGGTGAATGTGGGCATGGTCGTGGGCATGATGCCGGTCACCGGCATTCCGCTGCCGCTGCTCAGCTACGGCGGATCGTCCGTACTGTTCACGTTCCTGGCGCTGGGCATGGTCATGAACGTTCGCATGCGGCGGTTTGTTAACTAAGAACATGTCCTGCCGGACGGGCCCACTGCGCGTGGGGCAGGTGCTCTCGCCCCTTTTTACTGGCTTTGCCTTGGCCCTCCCGTTGGTCGGGATCAAATTCTCGCAAAGCCCGAAAGTAGCCAATTCAGAGGCCGGTGATGCACAATAGGTGCAGTCACACAGCACGGGCGCAGGCGTGTCGCCGCAACCGTACTGGTCAACAGCCGCTCAAGACGTGCGCACAGGTCGCCGGAGCGGTACACAAAGGTTTTAGTAACAACGATTTACAGTCGCCGGCAAAAGGTCCCTAAGGGTCAGCCGCGGCTGGGAAGAATCTGAGAAAGCAAGTCCTCGCCGGACGGCAAACGGCCCCGCCTCACTGTAGTTTCAGAGGCAAGCGTGGTCACCGTAATCCCGGGCGATGAGTTGGTGAGAGGGTTTAGCAGCAATGCGGTCCCTGACGCATACAGGCACACGGCCACCCGGTAGGCGCACAGCGCCCGCGGGGCTGCTGGTGTTTGCGCTGCGTCGTGGGGCTCTCTCCGTATCAGAATCCTGCCCATCCGCGTTTGCAGTTTCGCGCTAGCTAGTTTTCTTCGCGAAATTGCTTCTGACCTGTAGTCCCTTGTGTCCGTCGACGGAAACGAGCAGGACACATGTCAAAGGAAATCTACATCTCCACAACGCCGCACGAAACGCGGCTGGCCATCGTTGAAGACGAGCAGCTGACGGAGATTTACTACGAACGCGAGAATGAGTACACGCTCGCCGGCTCCATCTACAACGGCAAAGTCACCCGCGTGCTCCCCGGCATGCAGTCCAGCTTTGTGGACATCGGCCTGGAGCGCGATGCCTTCCTGTACGTCACCGACTTCATGGAAGAGGCGGGTGATTCCGCTGACTTTGAGACCGACGGCGGCGGATCGCGCCGTCAGCAGGCTCCCCGCACAGAGTCTAAGACAGAGGGTGGCGAGAGCCGTCCTCAGGCTCCGAAGGCAGAGGGCGGCGAAGGCCGTTCTCAGGGTGGACGTGAAGGTGGCGGCCGCAATCGCCGTGGCCGTGGCGCAGACCGTGGCGAACGTCGTCCCGCAGCAGCTGCAGGCGCAGAGGCAGAGAGCACCACATCGTTTGAGGAACCAATCGCACCCGCTCCCAGTGAGGCCATTGGCTCCGTGGACGCTGAGGGTGAGGGCGGCAGCCGCCGCTGGCGTGGCCGCCGTGGCCGTCGTCGCGGCCGTGGCTCGCGTGAAGATCAGCCGGCGCAGGGTACAGCTGCAGAGCCGGGCCAGGAAGCAGAGTTTGCCGGAGAAGATGCCGGCTCTGTGGATATTGAAGCTACTGAGACCAGCTACGAAGCGAACCCGA
The DNA here is from genome assembly GCA_026225595.1 of Terriglobus sp. Classification (GTDB taxonomy): domain Bacteria; phylum Acidobacteriota; class Terriglobia; order Terriglobales; family Acidobacteriaceae; genus Terriglobus. Next base: position 11,507 of record JAMFTB010000105.1, read on the forward strand.
TTGAGATTGATCTGAACGGTGAAGTCGCGGCTCCTGCCAGCGGTCGTCCTCGTGAGGATCGCGGCGGACGTGGCCGTGGTGGCCGTGGACGCGACCGTGATCGTGGTGGCCGTGGCGGCAGTGATCGCGGAGATCGTGGACCGCGCAGCGAAGCTGCTGCGGACCGTCCTGCTGCACCTGCCTTTGACAACAGCTACGCGGGCTACTACGACGACACCGCACCGGAGCCGACGGGCGAACCCACTCTTCTGCCGGGTGAGTCCATCCGCAAGTATCGTGATCCGGAAGAGGTCGCTGCAGAAGATGCAGAGGCACGCCGCAATGCACCGCCCGCGCCTGAGGTGCTGGTGGTAGCCGCTCCGAACATTGAGATTGTGGGCTGGGATGGCGGCGCAGTGCTGCCGGGTGAGTCGCTTGGCCGCAACCGTGGCCGTTCGAACACGCCCAAGGCATCGCATGCAGCACCCGCGCCTGTAGCAACGTATAAGGCCCCTGAGCCGGTTGCACCCGCGCCCGTAGCAGCAGCACCAGTCGCCGATGAGCCAGAGGCTCCCGGTGAAGTGGACCTGGGCGCAACTCCCAGCGAAGAGATTGCTGCGGAGGCACCACCCGCAGTGGAAGCTGCTTTCGCGCACGAAGCTGTGCAGGAGACCGCAGAGGAATCCGCGGTGGTAGCCGCAGCGGAAGCCACCACAGAGTACGAGCCGCATGAGGGCGCAAGCGCCGGCACAACCGACGCTGACCGCCGCGACCTGCGCTGGTTCGGATCAAAGGACAAGGAAGAGAAGAAGCAGGCCAAAGCGAAGGCAGCTGCTGAAGCAACCAGCTTCACCACGCTGCAAAGCTCGGGCGAGATGCTTTCCGTCCCGGCTGAGGCTGTGGAGCAGGGTGGCGTGTTGCCGCTTGCATCGCAGGACCAGCCCACGCCCGCAAGCCCCATCGCACACCAGGATGCAGTGCAGTCCGTCAACCTGGCGGACGCGACAACGACTCCTCTCTCTGTCTCTGCGGCAGAGCAGGAAGAGGCGGACGCCGATGGGATGGGCCTTGAGATTCACGCCTACGGCGAGGGCGACTTCCACGAAGAAGAGATTGACGAGCTGGACGACGATCTTGAGTACGAAGCCACAGCCGGTGGCGAAGAAGAGTCCGAAGAGTACGAGGAAGAGACGCTTGAGGGATCGGCAGACGTTGGCTCCATGCTGCACGATATGGCAATTGACCGTGAGGCATCCGGCGACGACGAAGACGACTTTGAAGAGTCTGCTGCCGGTGGCTTTACGGAAGACGACTTTGGCGGTGAGCAGGAAGAGGAAGGCGCAGCAGGCGAGCCCGCAAACACGGGCACCGCAGAGCCGCGCCGCCGTGAGGGTGGTGGCTTCCGCCGTGGTGGCAGTGGTGGTGGACGCGATCGCCGTGGAGGTCGCAGCAGCGGTGGTGACCGTGGTGGACGCAGCGGTGGACGCCGCCAGTCCATGCAGACCACGGACCTGCCGGCCATCAACGAACTGTTGAAGCCGGGTCAGGAAATCCTGGTGCAGATTGCGAAGGAGCCCATCGCCAAAAAGGGCGCACGCATCACCTCGCACATTGCGCTGCCGGGCCGCTTCCTGGTCTTTATGCCCACGGTCAACCACACCGGTGTCTCGCGCAAGATTTCGTCGGACGAAGAGCGTCGCCGCCTCAAGAGCATTCTGCTTTCTGAGAAGGGTGATGCATCCGGTGGCTTCATCGTCCGCACCGCGGCCGATGGCGCCAGCGAAGAGGAGTTGCGCACCGACCTGCGCTTCCTCATTCAGATGTGGACAGACATCAAGCAGCGTTCGGAGGCGTCGAAGTCACCTGCGCTGATCTATCACGACCTCAACCTCGTCGAGCGTATCCTGCGCGACCAGGTTACGGACAACTTCAGTGCCATCTGGGTGGACACCGAGCAGGAGTACGAGCGCGTTCTGCGCTTCCTGCAGCGATTCCAGCCCTCGCTCATCCGCCGCGTGAAGCTCTACACCAAGGAAACGCCGATCTTCGAACACTTTGGCGTAACGGCAGAGATCGATAAGGCGCTGAAGTCAAAGGTATGGCTCAAGAGCGGCGGCTCCATCGTCATCAACCAGACGGAGGCGTTGGTCGCTATCGACATCAACACCGGCAAGTATGTGGGCAAGACCGCGCGGCTTGAGGACACCATCGTCAAGACGAACCTGGACTCGATCCCCGAGATCGTCCGCCAGATTCGCCTGCGCGACCTTGGCGGCATCATCGTCATCGACTTCATTGACATGGACGAGCGCAAGAATCGCGCCAAGGTGTTGCAGGCGCTGGAAGATGCCATGCGCGCTGATCGCGCGCCGTCAAAGATTCTGCCCTTCAACGACTTTGGCCTGGTCATCATGACGCGCAAACGTGTGAAGCAGAGCCTTGAGCGCACGCTGTGCATGCCCGATCCCGTTACGGAGGGCACCGGCATGATCAAGTCGCCGGTAACCATCGCCAACGAGATCTACGTGGAGATGAAGAAGATGCATCGCCACCTGGAGAAGACGGACGTCATGCTGCGCGTGCATCCTGAGGTGGTGAAGACGCTGAAGGCAAACGGCGGCAAGCGCCTGCAGGAGCTGGAAGATATGACCAAGAAGACCATCCTGGTCAAGAGCGATCCAGCGCTGAGCCCGGAATCATTCGATATCCACTAAACGGTGGGGCAGGGAATGAAGTGCAGGGGCCGGGGACAGATGTGTGCCGGCCCCTTGCCTTTGCCCGGAATATGTTTTGTCATGAAAGATGTTGATTCTTTTACGAAACGACGTTGATCGGCAGTGATCCAAATCCGCTGTTGCAGCGTCACACACAACAATCGCGAAAAGCGTGTGTCATTACCCATGAACCACCTTTGTTTCAGGAGCGCCAACACCATGAGCTTTCGTATGACTCGTTCCACGGCATTCACTGCCGGACTTGCGCTGGCGGCCATCTGCGCCGCACCGGCGCTGCGCGCGGAAGGTCCCGCAGCAACTGAGGCGACCACGGCAGCAAGCATGCCCGTTGCCACCTTCAGCCCTACAGCTTCGCCCTTTACCATCTCCGTGCCCAATCCCACGCGCGATGTTCGCTACATGTCCGAAGGCGTCAGCAGCAGCGAGGAAGCCATTGTTGCAGCCGATCCTGCAGCCTCGCTGGCAGGTGAGCGCGACAGCCTGGGCGACGACGCGGGCCAGCCGCCGCCGGGACGCCGCCGCACCTATGGCCGCTCGCGCTACCAGGACAAGATGCACAACGCCGATGGCTCCACCAAGATCGCCTTCATGGCAGGCGCGGGCATGAACATTCCCGTGGGCAACACCGGCAAGTACTACACGCCGCACTTCGCAGTGGGCGGCGGCGCGGGTATCAACTTCAACAAGACCTTCGGCATCCTGGGCGAGTTCCAGTACAACCGCATGGGTCTGACCGGCGGCGCCATCAACACGGAGTACAACAACCTTCTCGCCGTTGGTGCAACTCCGGACAACCTGGTGGGCTTTGACGCGAACGCACACATCATCTCGTTCACGGTGAACCCCGTCATCAGCTGGGCACCGGGGCGGCGTGGCGGCAAGTGGGGTGGATATGTAACGGGTGGTGCTGGCTGGTATCGCAAGACCACAAACTTTACGCTGCCGTCTGTGGGTACAGCCTGCAACTCGTTTTTCTGCCAGTCGTACGTAACCTCCTACAACGTTGACCAGGCATCTGCAGATACCTTTGGCTTCAACTTTGGTGGTGGCCTGACATACAAGCTGTCGGAGTTCTCGAGCGAACGTCTGTTTATCGATGCGCGTTACACGTGGCTGCCCATCAGCAGCACCAACAACCAGGACTTCTTCCCCTTCAACCGCCGCAACACGGAGACGATCCCGGTGCTGGTGGGTATCCGCTTCTAAAATCTGCAACCCTCCTCTCCCAGGGGGATTCAGGCAACGGCCGGGCGCAAGCCCGGCCGTTCTGTTTTGCCTGCCGGACGGGGCGTTCGCACGCTTTTTCCTGCTTCGCGTGAGCCTCCCGTCATCTTGTGCCCGTCATCCTGAGCGCAGCGAAGGATCCCGACGCGTTTGTCATACCGAAGCCGTTGGTAGTTTTCAGCCACGAATTCTTACAGCGGAAGGCTTCAGCAGTTGTGGCAACCACAACTTCGTCGGGATCCTTCGCTATCGCTCAGGATGACGGCCATGAAGGTTCCCTTGGCGGTTCCTGC
>JAMFTB010000106.1 GCA_026225595.1 Terriglobus sp.
AGTCCAGCGCCGCGACTTCCTGGATGGCACCTGGCTCAAACATGTACAGCTTTCCGCCTGGTACGCGCGACTCTTCCAGCCATCAAAGATGCGCTATGAGCGACTGGTCAACCCCGTATCGGTGGTTGCAGGCAGCACAGGCAAAATCACCGGCTACCTGGACCACTTTCCCTTCAGCAAGGGGGTTGGCTATTGGATCCAGCGGCACAACGACTACAGCACAAAGGAAGCACAGCAACTCCTGCTGAATCGTGCGGATGCTCCACCCTTCAGCCTGCGTGGGCTCTTCTTCGAGAAAGATTTCCAGGCACGCCGCAAACAGCAGAAGCAGTTGTTCTATCGCTTACCGGGCAGGCCAGTGATCAAGTTCCTGTTCACCTATATCGCCAAGCGTGGATTTCTTGACGGTCGTGCCGGCCTGACGTATGCCCTTCTGCAAAGCATCTACGAGTACTTCATCGTGCTGAAGGTCCGCGAATTACAACATCCATCCAACGACGAATAGCCTCAATCGACCCAAACAAAAAAGCCCGGCATTGGAGCCGGGCTGCTTCGTATTTTTCGCTTGGCACTAATGTCTGATAGACGGCATAGCGTTTAAGGTATCAAAATGTTGATTGCAGCTTTTGACGCAGAACCGGGGTTTGTTAGCCGCGAAGTTTGGCCAGCAGGTCGGTGGGGTGCACCGGCTTTGCCAGAATCTCAAACTCGTGGCCCTGGGCCCGTGCCTTTTCCAGCAGATCGGCCGTAGCGGCCTGACCACTGAATAGAAGAATCTTGCAGCCCGGTAGCTGGGCCCGCACCTTGATGGCTGCTTCAATGCCCGTCATACCGGTCATGATGACGTCAGAAATCATCATGTTTGGCTGAAATTCTGCCAGGCTTTCAACGGCACTTTCGCCGGAATACACAGCCTTTGCTTCAAATCCAGCCTGGTTCAGGATGATCGCCAGCGTGTTCGCAATTACCTGTTCATCATCAGCAACCAGGACGCGCTGTTTCGTAGAAGAAGTCGTCATATCAACCTCAGTTCTACCCCACCGGGTTGTACAAGTGCAAGTTCACATGGGCGTAAAGACCCGCCGTGTGAAGGTGATACGCTCAGATCAGCCATCCGGCCCAATTGCAGACCATCGAAGCCTTCATCCAGCCCTGATTCACCAGCAGTTTTTTCTTAAGCTCTTCTTAAGTGATGTGAGACGGCATGCCACAGGCAATCATTCGCGCCGAGCGCGTTGAGAAGTACTACGCCCAACCGAGCGAGAACCGTATCCAGGTCATCTCGCCCACCGACCTGTCCATTGTGCCAGGCGAAATTGTTGCGCTGCTTGGCCCTTCCGGTTCGGGCAAATCGACGCTGCTGCGCATGCTCACCGGCCTCAGCATTCCGTCTGCCGGGCAGGTTTACTGGCATGAAAAACCGATTGATACTGTCGAAACCAACGTCTCCATCGTCTTCCAGAGCTTCGCGCTGTTTCCGTGGTTGACTGTCCTTGAAAACGTTGAGGCTCCGCTGCAGGCCCGCGGCATGGAACCCGTGGAGCGCCGCAAGCGCGCCATCAAAATGCTGGACACCGTGGGTCTCGACGGCTTCCAACACGCCTACCCCAAGGAACTTTCCGGCGGCATGCGGCAGCGCGTTGGTTTTGCGCGCGCGCTGGTGGTTGAGCCCGAAGTGCTCTTTATGGACGAGCCCTTCTCTGCCCTTGACGTGCTCACCTCAGAGAATCTGCGGTCGGAACTGCTGGAGCTGTGGCAGAAGAAGTCCATGCCCACGCAGTCCATCTTCATCGTGACCCACAACATTGAAGAGGCTGTGCTGCTGGCAGATCGCATCATCGTGCTGGGCCGCAACCCCGGCCACGTACGCGTGGACTTTAAGGTGGCGCTGCAGCATCCGCGCGACCGCAAGGCAGCCGCATTTACGCAGCTGGTGGACTACATCTACAAAGTGCTGACGCAGCCCGACGCGCAGATGCCCGCGCTGCCGGTAACCGGCGACGGCCGCCGCGTCCGCGACCAGCGGCTGATGAGCTACCAGATGCTGCCGCATGCGCGCCCCGGCGGCATTGCAGGTTTGCTGGAGTTCATGATCGACCACGGCGGCAAGGCGGACATCTATCGGCTGGCGGACGACCTGGCATTTGAGATCGACGACCTGCTGCCCATTGTGGATGCGTCGTCACTGCTGGGCTTCCTGAGCGTGAACGAAGGTGACGCATCGCTGACGCCGGTCGGCGCGGAGTATGGCAACGCGGAGATCCTTCGCCAGAAGGAGATCTTCCGCGAGGTCGCCGTTGAGAACGTGCTGCTGCTGCGCCAGATCATGCGCGCGCTTGAGGCCAAGAGCGACGGCACAGTTCCTGAGGAGTTCTTCCACGACATGCTGGACGAACAGTTCAGCGAAGAAGAGACGCTGCGCCAGCTGGAGACAGCCATTAACTGGGGCCGTTTTGCGGAGCTGTTTGACTTTGACGCCAGCCGCCGCCGCTTCATCCTGCCCAGCAAGCAGGCGTCTGAGGTGGATGGATGAACCTGCTCCCCGGCAGCTTCAGCAGTCTGCGCGCGCGGGGCGAAATGGGCATACCGCAGACGCTGGCACGCAGCCAGGCTGTCCGCCGTTCGTGGCCCTTCATCCTTGACCTGATCGTCGCCGGCATTGGCCTTGCCATCTTCTACGGCGTGGTGCAGATTGCGCGGCTATGGCTGGGCCAGCCGCAGCCGGACGTGGTGCTCTCCATGTCGCCACGCGCTCTGCCGCGGTATGCGCTGTACTCCATTGTGCGCATGGGCGCGGCGTACCTGCTCAGCCTGTTCTTCGCCATTGGCTATGGCTACATGGCCGCTTACAACAAACGGCTTGAGGCGCTGATGATCTCCGCGCTGGACATTCTGCAGTCCATTCCAGTGCTCAGCTTTCTGCCGGGCGTAATGCTTGCCATGGTGGCGCTGTTTCCATCGCGCCAGCTGGGTCTGGAGCTGGGTGCGGTGGTGCTGATCTTCACCGGCCAGGTGTGGAACATGGCCTTCTCCTTCTACTCGTCGCTGAAGAGTTTGCCGCGCGAGCTGGTGGAGGCAAGCACCATCTATCGCTTCAGCCGCTGGCAACGCCTCTTCCAGCTGGAGCTGCCGTACGCCGCCATTGGCCTCATCTGGAACAGCATGGTCTCCGTTGCGGGCGGCTGGTTCTTCCTGATGGCCTGCGAGATGTTTGTGCTGGGCTCGCGTGACTTCCGCCTGCCGGGCCTTGGCAGCTATCTGCAAACCGCAGCCAGCGACGGCAACACGCCCGCCATCCTTTGGGGTCTGGCGGTGATGATCTTCATCATCGTCGCTACAGACCAGCTGCTGTGGCGGCCCATCATTGTGTGGAGCGACCGCTTCAAGTTTGAGCAGGTGGAAGGCACCCGCCATGTACGTTCGCCACTGCTGCACATCCTGCAGCAGTCCAACGTGGCAAAGCGACTCTCCTCCGTTACGCTGACGCCGTTGACAGAGCGGCTCTACAAGCACGCAGCCGTCAAGCACTCGACGCACACCAACTCTGACGACGGTAGTCTGCCTGCTTCATCGCGCTGGGTGCGTAGCGTAGTGCTGGTGGTGGTGCTGCTTGTGATTGGATATGCCGCGGTGCAGGCGTTACATCTATTGCAGACCATCAGCGGCGGGGAGTTCCTTCGCATCCTTGGCGGCGCTGGCGCTACATTTCTACGCGTAATCGTGTCGCTGCTGCTGGCAACACTGTGGACGGTGCCCGCAGGTGTGGCCATTGGATTTCATCCTCGCCTTGCGCGCATTGCGCAGCCACTGGCGCAGATTGCAGCCAGCGTGCCTGCCACCGCGCTGTTCCCTGTGCTGCTGTTGCTGCTACTGAAAAGCGGCGCGGGCATGAACACCGGAGCCATCCTGCTGATGCTGCTGGGCACGCAGTGGTACATCCTGTTCAATGTCATCGCAGGTGCCATGGCGATTCCAAATGACCTGAAGGAAGTGGCGCGGCTCTTCCACTTTGGCACGCTGCAGCGCTGGAAGACGATCATCCTGCCGGGCATCTTTCCCTACCTGCTCACGGGGCTGATCACCGCCAGCGGCGGCGCATGGAACGCCAGCATCATCGCGGAATACTTCCGGCTGAAGGGTACGACCATGACCACATTCGGCCTGGGTTCACAGATCAGCGCAGCCACAGACAGCGGCCGCTTTGCCGTACTGCTACTGGCCACCATCGTGATGGCCATGATGGTCGTCACCATCAACCGCCTCGTGTGGCGTCCGCTATTCAGGCTGGCGGAGAGCAAGTACAAGATCGGGTAAAGCAGAACGCGGCGAACGCCACGTTTCCGCAGCGAACGCAGCGAAATCGTTGCGTTCGCTGCGTTCTGCTTTTAAGCTTGAAGTGCCGACTAGCTTGAAGTGTTACGACGCCGAAACGCGAAGATCACAGCCAGCACTGGCGGTGCAATCAATGCGCCCCACGGCGGCAGCAGGATGCCGCCCACGATGGGCCCAAGCATCGCAGCCCACCACGGCACCAGCGTCTCCCGCTTCAGCAGCAGCGGCTGAATCAGCAAGCCATCCACAATGGCAATGAAGCCGTAAAGCCCCAGCGTCCACCACAGCTTGTCGTAGTCCGTATCCAGCGATGCGAAGAACGCCGCAATTGCCGGCCCGCATACGCTGAGCGCCGTTCCAATGCCGGGTACAAACTGGCATACCGCGGCCACCAGCGCCCACAGCGGCGCCCACGGCACGTGGATGAAGTACAGCCCCACAAACCACATCAGTCCCACGCACAGGGCATCCAGCGTGGTGGCGCGCCACCAGCCCACCAACGCGCCACCAGCCGTACGCAGGTGTCCGCCAGCGCGCGCACCACGCACGGGTGAAGTCGAATTGCCGGGAATCATCTCGCTGCTCATAGCCGATACAAACGTCTATTCGTTGGATGCATCTGACCGCAAGTATCGCTCAATAGAGTGCGGGCAAAGGAAGCAGGAACAAACACATGGCAGTTATGCTGCAGGGCTTTTATTGGGATTGCGCCAAGGAAGAAAACAAGCTGGGTGAGTGGTGGAACTACCTCGCCGAACAGATGCCGGGCCTGGGCAAGGACGGCGCAGGCTTTGACAGCATCTGGCTGCCGCCCATCAGCAAAGGCGCGGGCGTGGGCACCATGGGCTACGACCCATACGACTACTTCGACCTCGGCGACTTCGACCAGAAGGGCTCCACGAAGACCAGCTTCGGCAATCGCGCAGAGCTTGAGAACCTCGTCAAGATCATCCATGAAAACGGCATGGGCGCTATCGCCGACATGGTGATCAACCACAACAGCGGCGCAGACGGCGAAGAAGAAAATCCACTGGACGGCGAAAAGCGCTGGACCAAGTTCACGCCTGCCAGCGGCAAATTCCCGCGCAACTGGGATTGCTTCCACCCCTCGCGCTACGAGAAGGTGATGCTTGAGGGCGAGCAGTTCGCAGGCTTCCCGCACCTGTGCCACCGCAATCCAAAGGTCTACGCGGCCATGTATGACTACGCCCGCATGATCATTGAAGATCTGGACTTCGATGGCTTCCGTTTCGACTTCGTGAAGGGCTTTGGCGCGTGGATGATTGGCCTGCTGGCGAAGTACGAATACCAGAAGAAGAACAACCCCAACTTCGCTCCCTTTGTGGTGGGCGAGTACTGGAGCGGGCACGACGATATTGGCGACTGGCTCGATGCGGTAAGTAAGTTAACGGATTCGCAGATTGCAGCCTTCGACTTCCCTCTGCGTTACAAGCTCAAGGACCTCTGCGACACTCCTAACTACGATCTGCGTAACCTGACCGATGGGGAATCTGTCAGCGCAGCGCGGCCATTCAATGCCGTCACGTTTACTGAGAATCACGACATGGGCGACAACGTCGTCATCAATGACAAGATGCTCGGCTACTCGTTCATCCTTACGCAGGACGGCTATCCATGCGTCTTCTGGCACGACTACTACAACCTGGGCCTCTCACGCCCCGGCACATCCAACGGCATTGACGCGCTCATCAAGGCGCACCACGAACATGCGGGTGGCGAGAGCACCATCCTGCATTGCGACCCGGACCTGTACATCTCGCAGCGAGGCGGCAATGAGGGCCAAAGCGGCCTGATCTACGTGCTGAACAACCTTGGCAATCAATGGAGCGGCACCACCGTGCAGACCAAGTGGGCCAACTCAAAATTCAAGCCCGTCGCATGGGACGGCCACGACGATCAGTCACAACCAGACGAACGCCGCACAGATGCTGAGGGCAAAGGCGAATTCCCCGCCCCACCCCGCGGCTACTGCGTCTACGCCCCAGTCTTTGAGTAAGTGCTGGTACATTCGTGGCGTGGCGAACTTTTTTGAGCATCCAAATCAGTTCCGTTGGCGCGTGCCGCTTTATGCGGCCGCGCTAACGTTTGCACTAGTGGTTGGCGGTGAGATAGTAACGGACGATCTGGCTGCTTTTTTCAGCACGGCATTTATCGAGTTCATCGTTTTGGCCTTTTGTTTGGTTCTGACTTTCGTGGCGATCTTCGATCGAAGCTACCGCTTAGCTGTATCGGTCCTCTGCATAATTCCAGCTGTTCTCATTGCGACACTACTCGGATTTAGGTCTGAGGAATCTATCAAAACGAATGCACGCTGGCTTTTTCGGTCAAAGTTTTACAAAGCTCAGGTGCTCCAACAACCAAGCCCCCTGAATGGAACATTTCGTCACATCGAATGGGATGGCTGGGGGTTCGCGGGGAGTGACACTGTTGAATATCTCGTACACGACCCTTCGGATTCCCTGCCTCACCGGACGACAGGCCCCGGAAAATTCAAAGGAATTCCGTGCGAGGTTCCTCAAGTGCGTCGCATGGAATCTCAGTGGTACGTCGTGCCGTTCTATACCGACGCCAGTTGGGACAGTTGTCAGTAAAGCTATCCTGATAACCTAGAAGCTATGAAGATTGGCGTGCTTGTCTTCCCCGGCTCCAACTGCGACCACGATACCTACAACGTCATTGACGCGGTAGCGCACCAGCCTGCCACGTTTCTGTGGCATGCCAGCGAAGACCTGCAGGGCGTTGACGCCATCCTGGTGCCCGGCGGCTTCGCATCCGGCGACTACCTGCGCACCGGTGCTCTGGCGCGCTTTGCACCCATCATGGGATCGGTGAAGAAGTTTGCTGCTGCCGGTGGCCCTGTGATGGGCATCTGCAACGGCTTTCAGATTCTGTGTGAGAGCGGCCTGCTGCCCGGCGCGCTCATGCGCAATGCCGGCCTGCGCTACATCTGCAAACAGGTCCATCTGCGCACGGAGACGACCGACTCTGCCTTCACACACCTGCTGAAAAGGAATCAGGTGCTGCAGATGCCCATCGGCCACATGGAAGGCAACTACTTCTGCGATGACGCCACGCTGGCAACGTTAAAGAAGAATGATCGCATCGCCTTCCGTTACAGCACACCTCAGGGTGAGATCACAGCCGCGGCCAATCCCAACGGATCGCTTGAAAACATTGCAGGCGTGCTGAGCGAGGGACGCAATGTGCTGGGCATGATGCCGCACCCGGATCGCTCGAGCGAGGCGCTGCTGGGATCGGCCGACGGCCTGCAGCTGTTTCACGGATTGATCACAAGCCTGCAGACCGCGTAGCGCATCCAACCAACGGCATGGTCGACATTCATCACCACCTTTTGTTTGGCATTGACGACGGATCAAAGTCGCTGGAGCAGTCCGTCGCCATGGTGCAGATGGCTGCGGAAGACGGCATTACGCACATCGTAGCCACACCGCATGCCAACGACACCTGGCGCTATGACCGCGCGCGCAATGAAGGCCTGCTCGCGCAGATTCGCGAGGCGCTGCCGCCCGACACGCGCGACCGCATGCACCTGGGCCTGGGCTGCGACTTCCACATGAACTTTGAGAACACCGAGGATGCGCACACCAACGGCCGCCGCTACTCCATCAATGAGGGCGAATACCTGCTGATTGAGCTGCCAGACATGGGCATTTCAGCTCGTATGGAGGAGATGCTGTACACCATGCGTGTGGACGGCCTTACGCCCATCCTGACGCACCCGGAGCGCAACCTGACACTGCAACGCCAGCCCGAGTTGCTGCGCGGATGGGTGCAGAGCGGCCTGCTGGTGCAGGTCACCGCAGGCTCCGTCACCGGCAACTTTGGCCCGCGTGCAGAGGAGATGGCGTGGAATCTGCTGCGCGCGAATTCCGTGCACTTTCTGGCGACGGACGCGCACAATCTTGAGCGCCGTCCGCCCGTCCTGAGCGTTGCGCGCAAAATGGTGGAGGAAAAGCTGGGCTCTGCACTTGCAGAACGGCTGTGCATCAGCAATCCGCTGGCCGTGTATGAGAACAAACAACTGCCCGCGCAGCCGCAAGCCTTCCAGCAGCCTGACGATGACGATGATGAAACGCCTTCGTTCTGGAAGCGGCTACTTGGCCGCCGATAGCCTCGAGAGCTAAGCGAGCGACAAGCCGCCGTCCACCGCGAATACCTGTCCGGTGATGAACTCCGGCGCACCTGCAAAGAACAGCACTGCTGCCACCACATCCTCGGGTGCGCCGTCGCGCTGCATGGGCGTCTTCGCGGCCATCCGCTCCGGTTCGCCGGGAAAGCGGATCATGCCCGGAGCAATGCAGTTCACACTGACTTCTGGCGCCCACGCCTTGGCCATGGTCTGGCTCAGCATGTGCAGAGCCGCCTTGCTGGCGCAGTAGTGGCCGTGTGTCGTCCACGGCCGCAGCCCGCCCAGCGAACCGATGTTCACGATGCGTCCACTGCCTGAGACCCGCAGATGCAGCAGCGCCGCCTGCGCTACCAGGAACGGCCCACGCGTATTCACTGCGTAAACAGCGTCCCACTGCTCCGGCGTCAGGTCCTCCAGCGCAGAGCTTTCAAACGCACCAGCGTTGTTCACCAGCACGTCCAGCCCGCCTAGAAACTCCACTGCAGCATCCACCGCGCTGGTTACGGATGCGGGCGAAGCCACATCGCACACCACAGCCGCAGCACGCACGCCAAGGGCTTGCAACTCCTGCACCACAGCGTCCGATTCCGAGCTGAGTGTGCGCGTGGTCACCACCACGTCTGCACCTGCAGCAGCAAGGCCGTGTGCAAAGGCGCGCCCCAGCCTGCGGACGCCACCGGTCACCAGTGCGCGTCGTCCGCGCAGGCTGTTTGGTTGCACCGCAGGCGTGGTCTGCATTAGTTCGAAGGAGCTGGAGGAGTGGCCGGCGCGGAGGTATCCGTAGGCGGCTTGACCGGGGTGCTGTTTGCAGGCGATCCGTTGCTGCCCGGAATGGTGGGATCCCCCTTCGCCTTCGCCGGCAGCGCGGGCAGCTTCAGCACAGGCTGGTCTGCTGAGAGTGGTTTGGGCTCAGCCTGGGCAGGCGGCAGTGTGCGTTGAACCGGCTCCTGCACGCCCAGCTTCACGGTCTTGCCTGTCTCGTCATAGGCAGAGACCTGCGCCTTTGGCCTCATCATGCGCACCGTAATCTGCTGCGAGGGCTGTGTCAGCTTGATGTTCTGCGCGTGGGTGGTAAAGCCGTTGGCGATCACCTGCACGGCGACGTCAGAGCCCGTGGGAATAATGTCGATGAACGCCTTGCCGTCCGGGCCGGACTTGATCTCAAGGTTGCCCTCGTCATTGCCGTCCTTGGTCGGATGGAAGATGACCGCGGCGTTCTCAATGACCTTGCCGGTAGCATCGCGCACCACCAGCACCTCAAGATGGCTGGTATCAGGCGGTGCCTTGAATTTGCGTCCGTGGCGCTCCGACTGCGCCGTAGCAAGCGGTGTGGCGGCAAACGGTGCGGCAACAACAAGAAGTGCGGCAAGGGGCAGGAGCAGGCGGCGCGACAGCATGAAGGCATTCTACCGCCCGCCGGATTCACTTGTCGCGGTCTGACGCACATGATCGGGCGATCAGCGCCAGACGTACACGATGGCCCCACCCGCAACAATCAGCGACCCGCCCAGCAGCACCGGCAGCGTTGGAACTTCATGGTAGAAGAGGTAATTCACCACCTGGAAGACCACAAACAACGTGGCCACGTACAGGCCTGTGACCGTCGCAAACTCTACCGGCGCCATGTTGAGCGATGTGCCATAAAGCGTAAGGCACAGTGCACCCGTCAGAAAAAGCCCCACCCGCATAGCCATTGCCATTGCCGTGGAGTGAATTGCCACCCGCACCACCGCATCCCCGCCGGCCTCAAGCACCGTGGCCAGCAATACCCACAGAAATATCTTCATGTTTGCCATCGTCTCAGACTGCTGGGGCCCTGTCGAAGCGATTCGGCAGCGCGCATGCGGCATATGAGCGTCATTCACTCAGATTTCACCTCAGAGCCTTGCGCGCCCAGTGTCGCCCTGTGTACATTAGCAATCGGAGGGGTGGAGTGCTAAAGCTCACCGCCCCCTGACATCCAAGGAGAACAAATCACCATGGCATCGACTTTTACACCGCTGCATGACCGCATCCTGGTCCGTCGTCTGGAAGAGGGCGAAACGCTTCGCGGCGGCATCATCATCCCCGATTCCGCTAAGGAAAAGCCGCAGCAGGGTACCGTCATCAGCGTCGGCAAAGGCAAGAGCAACGACGAAGGCAAGGTCTTCCCGCTGGACGTCAAGGCTGGCGACACCATTCTCTTCGGCAAGTACTCCGGCACGGAGATCAAGCTGGAAGGCGAAGACCTGCTGATCATGCGTGAAGAAGAAGTCCTCGGCATCCTCAAGTAGGCATTGCCCCTTGCGCTGTCATCCTGAGCGAAGCGAAGGATCCCAGCAACCCTGGACATAAGTAAGCCCGCTGAACCCTTTCAGCCACAAAATCAATCGCGCTCCACAACGCGCGAAAAGGAAGAACACAATGGCAAAGCAAATTCTGCACGGTGAAGATTCCCGTCAGGCTATCCTCCGCGGCGTCAACATCCTCGCCGACGCCGTCAAGGTGACCCTTGGCCCCAAGGGCCGCAACGTTGTTATCGAAAAGAAGTTTGGTTCGCCCACCATTACCAAGGACGGCGTCACCGTCGCCAAGGAAATTGAACTGCAGAACTCGCTCGAAAACATGGGCGCGCAGATGGTGAAGGAAGTCGCTTCGAAGACCAGCGACGTAGCCGGCGACGGCACCACCACCGCAACCGTGCTGGCACAGGCTATCTTCCGCGAGGGCGTGAAGACGGTTGCTGCCGGTGCAAACCCCATGGCGCTGAAGCGCGGCATCGACAAGGCTGTTGCCTCCATCGTTGGCGTTCGCGACAACGACGGTGTGGTTCAGGGCGGAGCTCTCTCCAAGTTCTCCAAGCCTGTTTCCGGCGACATGATCGCTCAGGTCGGCACCATCTCGGCAAACTCTGATTCGCAGATCGGCACCATCATTGCCGAAGCCATGAAGAAGGTTGGCAAGGACGGCGTCATCACCGTGGAAGAAGCGAAGAGCATGGAGACCCAGCTCGACGTCGTTGAGGGCATGCAGTTTGATCGCGGCTACCTCTCGCCCTACTTCGTCACCGATGCAGAGCGCATGGAAGCTGCCTTTGAAGATCCCTACATCCTCATCTACGAGAAGAAGATCTCGTCCATGAAGGACATTCTTCCCCTGCTGGAGCAGATTGCCCGCACCGGCAAGGCACTCATCATCATTGCGGAAGACGTCGACGGCGAGGCTCTTGCAACGCTGGTGGTCAACAAGCTGCGTGGCACGCTGAACGTTGCTGCAGTCAAGGCTCCTGGCTTTGGCGATCGCCGCAAGGCAATGCTGGGCGACATCGCCATCCTCACCGGCGGCAAGGCCATCACCGAAGACCTCGGCATCAAGCTGGAGTCCGTGAAGATTGAGGACCTGGGCACCGCCAAGCGCGTGACCATCGACAAGGACAACACCACCATCATCGACGGTGCTGGTAAGGAAGCGGACATCGACGGCCGTGTGCGTGAGATTCGTGCGCAGGTTGAGAAGACCTCGTCGGACTACGACCGCGAGAAGCTGCAGGAACGCCTTGCCAAGCTGGTTGGCGGCGTTGCGGTCATCAAGGTTGGCGCTGCGACTGAGACCGAGATGAAGGAAAAGAAGGCTCGCGTTGAAGACGCAATGC
>JAMFTB010000107.1 GCA_026225595.1 Terriglobus sp.
CAGGGCACGCAGGAAACGCTGCACCTGCTGGACAGTATGCTGGAAGGCGCGCCCATCGGCTTTGCCTTCTACGACCGCGAGTATCGCTACATCCGCATCAATCAGCGGCTGGCGCAGCTGCATGGCATCGCGGTTGAAGACCATATCGGCAAGCGGCTGCGCGACCTGCTGCCGCCGGGCTCAAGCATGGGCGTGCCGGACCAGGTAGAAGCTCTGGTGCAGTCTGTGTTTGACACCGAAGAGGCCGTGCCTGAAAAAGAGCTGGTGGGCGTTCTACCGGGCAGCGATGAGACACGCACCTGGCAGGTCAGCTACTTTCCCGTGTACAGCGGCGGCGGCCTGCGCTGGGTGGGTGTGATTGCGCGCGAAGTGACGGAGCGCAAGCGCGAGGAAGAGGCGATGCGCCGCAGCGAAAAGATGGCTGCTGCGGGCAGGTTGGCAGCGTCCATTGCGCATGAGATCAACAACCCGCTGGAGTCTGTAACCAACCTGATGTACCTGCTGCGGCAGGACCCTTCGCTGAGCGCGGCAGGACAGGAGTACGCCTCCATGGCGCAGGCGGAGCTGGCGCGCGTGGGCGAGATTACACTGCAGACGCTGCGCTTCTATCGCCAGTCCAGCTATGCCGTGGATGTGCGCATGCCGGACGTGATGCAGTCCGTGCTGTTGCTGCACAATGGCCGGCTCAAGTCGCCCCATGTGGATGTGCGCCAGCGGCTGGATGAAGACTCCATGCTGTTTGGTTACGCAGGCGAGCTGCGCCAGCTGTTTGCAAACCTGGTGGGCAATGCGGTGGACGCCATGCCCACAGGCGGCGTGTTGTACCTGCGCGCGCGCAACATGCGTCGCGATGGCAAGGCTGGTGTGCGCGTTACCGTTGCGGATACCGGGATGGGCATGTCGGACGCGGTTCGCCGCCGCATCTTCGAGCCTTTCTTCACCACCAAGGAGGCTACGGGCACGGGCCTGGGGCTGTGGGTGAGTGAGGAGATTCTGTCCAAGCACCGCGGTACGCTGCTGGTGCGCAGCCGTCAGTCGCACTTCCGCGGCGATCGGTCGGGGACGGTCTTTTCCATCTTCTTCCCGTATGACGGCGTGCCTCGTGGGCCGCGTATCGTGCAGTCAGCTGCGCAGGTGCTGGCTGATCATCTGGCGTAGGTGGCTTTCTCCTACGGACCCTTCAAGATTTGTCATCCTTCGACTTCGCTGCGCTTCGCTCAGGATGACAAACTGTTGAGGTAAGTGCAGATAAAAGGGCCGGCTTTCGCCGACCCTTTTGCTTTACGAAAACAGCAGTCTACTTCTGGGTTTGCGGATCGACCTTGGCGTTATCTGTCACGGCGTCTGAGGGCGACAGAACCACAGTGTCGCCAGGCTTGAGGCCGGTGAGCACCTGCGTGAACGATCCAAAGTCGCGACCCAGTGTCAGGTTCTTCAGGTGCGTCACATGGTTGGCGTCCACCGTAAAGGTCTGCGGGCCAGCCGTGCGCACAATCAGCGCATTCGCCGGGATCAGCACGGGCGGCTGCGGGTCATGCGTGTTGAAGGTGACGGTGGCGAACATGCCGGGCAGGATGGAGTTGTCCTGGTTCGGCAGATCGATCTCCACCAGCATGGTGCGCGAAGCAATGTCGATGGAGTTGGCAGAACGTGTGACCTTGCCCGCAAAGGCGCGGCCCGGCAGCTCGCGGAAGGCGACCTTCGCCGTGCTGGTGTTCATCACGTCCGGTGCGTTTGCCTGCGGCACGTTGACGAATACACGCACCGTGCCCGACTGGCCGATGGTGAACAGCTGCGTTACAGAGTTTGCCGAGCCGGAGGTGATGAGCGATCCGGTATCGATGCCGCGCGACAGGATCACTCCGGTGAAGGGTGCGGTCACGCGCGAGAAGCTGGCCTGTTCTTCCAGCGACTTCACATTGGCTTCACCTGCAGCAATGTTCGCCACGGCGGCGTTTACGGTGGCGTCGTTTGCGCCGGCCTGCGCAGTGAATGTGTCTGCAGAGGCCTGCGAGATAACACCTTCCTGCTGCAGCTGCTGGTTACGCGTGTTGTTCAGCGTGGAGAGTTTTGCATTGGCCTGTGCCTGCACCAGCTGCGCCTTCAACTGCAGCAGCGTGGCGCGTGCCTGGCGCAGCGACTGCTCCGTCTGCGGATCTTCAATGAGGGCCAGCAGCTGCCCGGCCTTCACGTGGTCGCCGATGTCGACAAAGCGCTTGGTGATGTAGCCGTTGGTGCGCGCAAAAATTGGTGTTTGAGAGAACGCCTGCACGGTGCCCGGCAGGTCCAGCGAATTGGAGGGCTGCCCCAGCCTCACCTGCGTGACGACCACCGGCGTGGGGCCGGCGTTGTCGCGCACATCCTGCTCCAGCGATGCGGTGTGGTGCAGCTTGGGAATGAGAAAGGCAATGCCGACGATGATCAGCAGCAGAAAGAATGCCGCCGCGGCAACAAAGGGACCTTTGCCCGTGGGTGCGGTGGGTGCGCTGTGTGTGCCGGCCGTTGCCGGTGCTTCAACTAGATTCTGCGCCATGCTTACGCGGCTCCTGTAACGGTTGATACGGGAAGGCTTGGGGATGCGTGTGGCATCCGGAAAGGGGCCAGATGGTTCAAAGGGACACTAGGCATGTTCAACGAAGTATTCCTCCTGATCGGCGTTGGCTTCGTCCATACCCAGTGGCGGCGCCTTGCGCAGCAGCGAGTAGAAGATGGGCACGATCACCAGCGTGGTAGCGGTTGCGACCAGCAGACCGCCGATGACGGCGCGGCCCAGTGGTGCATTCTGTTCGCCGCCCTCACCCATACCCAGTGACATGGGCAGCATGCCAAGGATCATGGCGAGCGCCGTCATCATGACCGGCCGCAGGCGTGTAAAGCCCGCGGAAGCCGCGGCCTGCAGGCTGTTCATGCCCAGCGCCCGCTGGTCGTTAGCAAAGGTCACCATCAGGATGGAGTTGGCCGTGGCCACACCCACCGTCATAATGGCGCCCATCAGCGACGGCACGGAGAAGCGCGTGCTGGTGAGGAACAGCATCCACAGAATGCCGCACGCAGCACCGGGCAGCGCCATCAGGATGATGAACGGATCAAGCCAGCTCTGGAAGTTGACCACCATCAGCAGGTACACCAGCAGCACGGCGAAGATCATGCCGAGGCCCAGGCCGGTAAAGCTGTCCTGCATGCTCTGGACCTGACCGCGAACGGTCAGTGTCGCGCCCTTTGAGAGCTTGCCCTGGAAGGTCTTCAGCACCTTCTGCACATCGGTAGCAACGCCACCCAGGTCGCGTCCCTGCGTGTTGACGAAGACGTCATACACAGGCTGCACGTTGTAGTGGTTGGTAATGCCCGGGCTGGCTGCATGTTGAATCTGCGCCAGGTTGCTGAGCAGCTGCGTGCTGCCCGGCAGTGGCGTGCCGCCATTGAACTGCGGCGGCGTTCCCGAGGTGGGGTTGCTCGATGTGATGGGCAACGCGTTGAGGCTGGCCACCGAATTAATCGCGGACACCGGCACCTGAACCACCACCTGGTAGTTCACGCCGTTGACGGGGCTGAGCCAGTAATTTGGCGAAGCCTGGCCGGAGCCCGAGAGTGCGAACAGAGCGCTGTTGGCCACTGCGGCCTCAGTCATGTTGACCTGTTGCGCGCGGACGCGGTCCACGTTGATGCGCAGTTCCGGCGCAAACATTACCTGGTGGACGTGAACGTCAACCGCTCCCGGCACCTGTGCAACGGCCTTCGCAATCTCCTGCGCGGTGGCGTAGTTGGCCTGCGCAAGGCGGCCGCTGATCTGGATATCGATCGGCGCGGGAAGACCAAAGTTCAGAATCTGGTTCACGATGTCCGAAGCCTGGAAGTAGAAGATCTCTTCCGGATACTTCTTGCGCAGCAGCTCGCGCAGCTTGGCACGGTATTCCGCGGTGGGCTTGTGGCCTTCCTTCAGGCTGACGAGAATCTCACCGTCCTGCACGTCGGTCAGTGAGCCATCGCCAAAGGCCAGGTTGAAGCCCTGCGGCACGCCGATGTTGTCCAGCACGCCATCGATCTCATTCGCGGGAATCACGTCGCGGATGGTCTGGTCGACCATGCCGAAGACCTCTTCCGTCCGTTCCAGCCGCGTGCCGGGTGGGCATCGCACGTGCAGACGGAAGCTGCCTGCGTCCACATCCGGGAAGAAGTCGCGGCCAATGAACGGAATGGTGCAGAACGAGATGAGGATGAAGATGGCAAAGCAGCCCAGCGTAAAGGCTGAGTGTTCCAGCGCCCAGGCCAGCATCTTCTGGTAGCGCGAACGGATGGCTTCAAAGACGCGATTGAAGGCGAAGTGCACGCCCCAGATGATGCCCAGGCTGCTGCGCTTCTGCTCCAGCTCAGCCATCTCTTCTGCAGAGAGCACATGGTCGCCATGCTCTGCCTCGGCCAGTGCGTACACCTCAACCTCCTTGGCCAGCAGGAACTTGACCATGGTGGGCACCAGCGTACGCGAGAGGAAGTACGACGCCATCATGGCGAAGACGACGGCCATGCCCAGCGGTGTGAACAGGCTCTTTGCCGCGCCGGAGAGGAAGACCACCGGCACAAACACAATGCAGATGGCCAGCGTGGAGACAAACGCAGGCACGGCAATCTGCGCGGCGCCATCCAGAATGGCGGGCTCAATCTCCTTGCCCAGGCCCAGGTTTCGATGGATGTTCTCAATTTCCACCGTTGCGTCGTCCACGAGGATGCCGACGGCCAACCCAAGGCCGCCAAGCGTCATGGTGTTCAGCGTCTGGCCCAGCGCCTTCATCACAATGATCGACACCAGGATCGACAGCGGGATGGAGACGGCGATGATGACGGTCGATCGCCAGGACCCGAGGAAGAGCAGGATCATCACGGCGGTGAGTCCGGCCGCGATCGCAGCTTCCTTCACCACGCCCTGCAGTGCGGCTTTCACAAAGATCGACTGATCAAAGAGCATCTTGATCTCTGGCACGGGCGGTGGCAGGTTGGCCAGGATCTTCGGCAATGCCTCTTTTACGCGGGCGACGATGTCGAGTGTGGAGGCATTTGATGCCTTCAGGATGGTGAGCAGCACGGCGCGCCGGCCGTCAGAACGCACAATGCCTACCTGCACGGCGCTGCCTTCATGCACCTGCGCTACGTCGCGCATGTAGATGGTGGCGCCATTCACCTGCTTGATGGGGATGTTGTTCAGCTCCGCCACCAGCTGCGGCGATGCATTGGTGCGGACGAGGTAGTCGCGGTCTGCAATGCGGGCATCACCGGCAGGCAGAATGATGTTCTGCGCGCTGAGTGCATTGACCACGTCCGCCGGCGAAACACCCTTGGCAAACATGGCGTTGGAATCAATATCGACCGACACCTGGCGCGCGCGGCCACCGTACGGGTTGGGCACCTGCGCGCCCTGCACCGTGGCCAGCTGCGTACGGACGAACTGTGCGCCAAGGTCATACAGCTCCGTCTCGGACAGGCGGTCGGAGGACATAACCGCCTGCAGAATTGGGACGTTGGACGCGGAGAACTGCAGAATGAACGGCGGTGTGGTGCCCGGTGGCATCACGCGCAGCACGGTCTGATTGACGGCGGTAACCTGCGCCACGGCGGCTTCAACCTTCACGCCGGGTTGGAAGAAGATCTTGATAACCGAAACGCCGGAGACCGACTGCGACTCGATGTGCTCGATGTCGTTGACCGTGGTGGTCATGGCGCGTTCACTGATGGTGGTGAAACGCTTCTCCATCTCGTCCGGGCTGGTGCCGCTGTAGCCCCAGATCACGGAAACCACGGGGATATCGATATTCGGAAAGATGTCCGTGGACATCGTTTCAATCGACACCACGCCAAGAACGAGGATCAGCACAGCCATCACCACGAAGGTGTAGGGGCGTCGAAGGGCAAGGCGGACGATCCACATGGGTCAGGACTCCGGTTTCAATTGCAGGGTACGTCTTTTATTGTGCCAAACTTAGCGCCCAATTCGATAGCGCGCATCTGCGCCATCTGCATCCAGCCCAGGTGACGCTTTCCGATTACCGCGCAGGTCGTGCGCTAAGCGGACGAGTTGTTTTGCAGGTTTGAACCCGCAAAACAAAACCGCAACAGAAATGATCTTGTACTGCTGAAGGTACTCCTTCAGCAGGGTTTGCGGCCAGTGCGCGTAGAATCGACCCATGGCCCGTGGTTGGGAAAAGGAAGACAATATGCCGCCGGAAAAACCCGTAAAACCGCCAACGCCTGCACAGGCTGCAAAGTCAGAAGACAACACGCGCAAGCGCCGCCTGCAGGAGCTGCAGCTGCAGCGCGAACGCGTCCTGAGCGAGCGCACATCCAGCCCGCACCGCCGTTCCGCTTTGGAAGCTGCGCTGCTTGAAATTGAAACGCAGCTGAGCGAACTGGGCTGGGGCATCCACATCTAAATGGAGCGGCGTCCGGCGCAATCCGGTCTCCTCTGTTCCTGAAGGCCTTGTTTTGCTTCTGAAGATTTAGTCCTGCCGGACGGGCCCGCTGCGCGCGGGGCGGGTGCTCAAGCACCTTTTTACTGGCTTCGCCACGCCCCTCCCGATAGTCGGGATCAACGCATCACCACAAAACTTGTCATCCTGAGCGCAGCGCAGCGAAGTCGAAGGACCTGCATTTTGCTGGCAGCGGCACAAAACTTCAATCCCGACCAACGGAAGGGCCACTCCGAAGGAAGTAAAAAGGCGTGCAAATGCCCGCCCCGCGCGTAGCGGGCCCGTCCGGCAGGACAAAGCCTTTCCAGGGCCATCCTCGGGTAAACTTGCAGGACACCCGAAGGAGCACGAACCCAGCATGTCTGCCGTTGCAGAAACACCCCAGACCGCGTCGGCGACAGTCATGCCCGCCACGGCGATGACCTTTCAGGAGACGCTCTTCGCTCTACAGCGCTTCTGGGCGGAACGCGGCTGCGTTCTGCAGCAGCCCTATGACATTGAGGTAGGTGCCGGCACCATGTCGCCGGACACGTTCCTGCGCGTGCTGGGTCCAAAGCCTGTGCGTATTGCGTACGCGCAGCCATCGCGCCGGCCTGCGGATGGTCGCTATGGCGAGAACCCGAATCGGCTGTACAAGCACACGCAGTTCCAGGTGATCCTGAAGCCACCGCCATCGAATATTCAGGAGCTGTACCTGCAGAGCCTTGAGGCCATCGGCATTGTGCTTGCCGATCACGATATCAAGTTCGAAGAAGA
>JAMFTB010000108.1 GCA_026225595.1 Terriglobus sp.
CGACGTCTTCATGGAGCTGTAAGCGGCTGCGCGTTGTAGTGAATTTCTTTCGGAGGGGCATGGCTTAAGCCATGCCATCAAACCCGCAATAACCTGCGGCTTTAGCCGCTGAGGGAACCATGGCAGCCATCGCTGAAGCACATCGCACCTTTGCCGACCTTTCCTTTGATGAGAAGCTTGACCGTCTTGCTCTTGTTGCCGTGCGCGTTGGCCTGAACCTGCGCCCCGGCCAGGAGGTGGTGCTGACCGCATCGCTGGACCACGTGGCCTTTGTGCGCAAGGTTGTCGACCAGGCTTACAAGGCCGGTGCATACGCCGTCACCGTCCTTTACGGCGATGATGTGACGACGCTGTCGCGCTACCAGAACGCGCCCGATGCGGCCTTTGACTACACCCCGAAGTGGCTCGCCGATGGCATTGCAGAGGCCTACCGCAGCGGCGCCGCGCGGCTGGGCATCACGGGCCAGAACCCGTCGCTGCTGAAGGATCAGGACCCCGCAAAGGTAAGCCGCGCCAACATCGCAGCATCGCGCGCTGCCAAGCCCGCCATGGAGCTGGTCACGCGCCACACCATCAACTGGTCCATCGTCGCAGGCGCAACGCCCGCGTGGGCGAAGCTTGTCTTCCCCAATCTGCCTGAGAGCGAAGCTGTCACCGCGCTCTGGGAAGCGATCTTCCACGCATCGCGCATTACCGGTGATGATCCTATGAAGGGCTGGAAGGACCACGGCGCGAACATCGCAAAGCGTGTGGACGTGCTGAATGCGAAGCGCTTTCACTCGCTGCACTTCCGCGGGCCGGGCACTAATCTTGTCGTTGGACTTGCGGACGATCACCTGTGGGCGGGCGGTGGATCGACCAGCGGCAACGGTATCTTCTGCAACCCGAACATCCCCACGGAAGAGTGCTTCACCACGCCGCACAAGGATCGCGTCAGCGGCACCGTCACTGCATCCAAGCCGCTCTCGCACCAGGGCACGTTGATCGAGAACATCCGCGTTCGCTTTGAGAACGGCAAGATTGTTGAGGCCAACGCGACCGCTGGTGAAGAGGCGCTGCGCAAGCTGATTGCTGTGGATGAGGGAGCAAGCCACCTGGGCGAAGTTGCACTGGTGCCGCACTCGTCACCCATTGCGCAGAGCGGCCTGCTGTTCTGGAACACGCTGTTTGATGAGAACGCCGCAAGCCACATCGCGCTGGGGCAGGCGTACGCCACCTGTATCAAGAACGGCGAGACTCTGGACGAAGCCACGCTGAACAGCAAGGGCGCAAACACCAGCCTGATCCACGTGGACTGGATGATTGGCCACGGCGGCATGGATGTGGACGGCGTACACGCAGACGGCACAGAAGAGCCGCTGATGCGCCAGGGCGAGTGGGTCTAAGCATGGCTTCGCACGAGATGAAGTCAACGCGTCTCGAAGCGCTCTCTGACGGCGTGATTGCCGTCATCATCACCATCATGGTGCTGGAGCTGCACGTGCCTGAGGCCAACGGCCCCGCCGGCTTGTGGCATGTTGCGCCGCGGCTCGGCATCTACGCGTTCAGCTTTGTGATGACGGGCATTTACTGGATCAACCATCACGAGCTGTGCCGCCGCACAGAAGTGGTTAATTACCGCGTGCTATGGGCGAACCTGCTCTTCCTGTTCACGCTGTCGCTGATTCCCTTCTTCACCGACTACGTGGGCGAGAAGCACTTCGACTCGTTCTCTGTCGCGCTCTACGCCGTCGTGATGCTGATTACCGGGCAAGGCTTTCTTGTGCTGCGGCTTACGCTGGAGAGCCTGCGGAAGCGGCGTGGCGAGGTCATTGCAAAGACCGACCGCATGGAGACAGTGAAGCACCTCGGCTGCCTTGCACTGTACGTGGCTGCCATTCCAGCGGCGTATTACAGCCCCTTGCTGTCGCTTGCGCTGAACCTGAGCGTGACGCTGATCTGGATTGCGCCGGAGCTGGGCCTGAACAAGACGGAGGCCTGCATGGAGCAACATGCCGCGCACGTTGCCCATGTCTTTCCTCGCGACTCGCGATAAACTGGGAAGCGTCATGGAACCTGGAATTATTCGCGAGCGCCTGCACGGTCTGGGCACGGCAATCGTCACTCCCTTTCACAGCGATGAGAGCGTGGCTCACGCTTCGCTAAAGAAACTGGTTGAGGCGCAGATCGCTGGCGGCGTTGACTTCCTGGTGGCATGCGGCACCACCGGCGAAACCAGCACACTAAGTGAAGACGAAACCGATGACGTGATTGCCACCGTCATTGCGGCTGCCAACGGTCGCGTTCCGGTTATTGCAGGCTGTACACACAACAGCACGCGCGAAGCTGTGCGGCGCGCAACGCACATCGCAAAGATCAAGGGCCTCAGCGGCATGCTGAGTGCAAACCCCTATTACAACAAGCCCACGCAGCAGGGCCAGTACCTGCACTTCAAGGCGATTGCAGAGGCCATTGCGCCGCTGTCGCTGGTGCTCTACAACATCCCCGGCCGCACCGCCGCAAACATGGAGCCAGCAACCATCGTTCGTTTGGCCGCACTGCCAAACGTTATTGGCGTGAAAGAATCCAGCGGCAACATGGCGCAAATAACCGAGCTGCTCTCCACCGCGCCCGCCAGCCTTTCCATCTTCGCGGGGGACGACCACCTTGCGGTGCCCATCATCGCGGCTGGTGGCGCGGGCCTGATCTCCGTTGCATCGAACGTTGCACCACGCGAAGTAAGCGCCGTGGTGAAGTCTGCCTTGGCACACGATACCGCTACGGCGAACGAAGCCGCGGAGAAGGTAAAGGCGCTGAACGCGGTGCTGTTTTCGGAACCCAATCCCGCGCCAACAAAGGCGCTGCTGACGATGATGGGCATCATTGCAGGTGGCACGCTAAGGCTGCCCATGATCCCCGTCACGGACGCGACGCGGGAGAAGCTGCGCGCTGTGGCCGATACGCTGGGATTATCGATTCAGTAGCTTCCATCAATAAGCGGAAGGGCACAGCTTCAGCTGTGCCAACGACTGCCTCGTCTAAAACGGCTTTAGCCGCTGAGGTTCGCTCCCTCGCCTGATTCAACAAAAGCTGACCTCAGGGGCTAAAGCCCGATCCAGCGGGAAGCCTATCGGCACAGCTAAAGCTGTGCCCTTCCGAATAATGCCCTCACCGCAAATTGCTGATCGTCCAGCATGCTCCGCACATCTTGCACAAGGCGGCTTGATAAACTCAACCCATGCCATTGAATGATCTGGAGCAGCGCATC
>JAMFTB010000109.1 GCA_026225595.1 Terriglobus sp.
CAGACAGAGCGTCGGCTCGCTCCAGTCAATGGCTCTCCACCAGTTGATGACGGCGAGCCAGCGCATGGTGAGGGCATCGCGGTTCAAGCCTCTTGCGCACTCCATCGCTGTCTCCGGGTTCATGCGATAGAGATAGGCCAGCTCCGCAGTCCACTCTGCACACCACTCCTGGCGCGAGGCCTGCGGTACAAGCGTCGCCGCAACGCGCAGCATGCGGTCCATCGTCCGTAGCTGCTCATGCGGCTTCATGCGTTCACCGTTTTCTCAGACGTTTTTGCGGACGTTTTTTCCGACGTGAAGTGCGCAATCAGCGGGTAGCGCTTCTCTGCCTCTACCAACGACTGCTCACCGGGACGCGTCGTCTTGTAATACCGGCGCGCTGGTCGATCTTCCTTACGCGCCTTCGATTCGCTCTCCCACACGCCCTGAATCAATCCGTCGTTTTCCATGCGCCGAAGCGCCGGATAGACCGTGCCACTGGGCAGGCCGGTGATCTCCATAATGTCAAAGCCGTAGCTGTGGCCGGACGAGACCGCCTTCAGCATAAGGGCCGCTGTGTGGGACAGGCGTTTTGAATCGCTCATACGTTCGAACCTCCAGCTATGTAGCAATCTACTTGACTTTCGCTGCACGTCAAGGGTAAATAGATTGCTACATAGGGGTACGCCGAATGCTGGAGCTTCGACAGGTCACAAAACGTTACCGCGGCATTGCCGTGGTTCAGGAGGTCAGCTTTCGCATTGCCGCCGGCGAGGTGCTGGGGTACCTGGGGCCAAACGGCGCGGGTAAGTCCACAACCGTAAAGATGGTGACGGGCCTGATTGAGCCGACGCATGGGGAAATCCTCTTCAACGGACGCGGTATTCACGATGACCTGGTCGGCTACCGTGCGCGGCTGGGCTATGTGCCGGAAGAGGCGCAGGTCTACACACACCTTAGCGGACTGGAATACCTGCAGTTGGTTGGCCGTTTGCGCGGCATGCCGGAAAAGGTGATTGAGAGTAAGGCGCGTTCGCTGCTGAGCCTGTTTGGGTTACAGCATGCGCTGGAAGCTCCCATCCAGGATTACAGCAAGGGCATGAAGCAGCGCGTGTTGCTGAGTGCTGCGCTGATTCACAACCCGGACCTCATCATCTTCGACGAACCGCTGAGCGGCCTGGATGCAATCACGTCGCGGCTTTTTAAGGACCTGCTTGTTGTGTTGAAGCGAGAAGGCAAGGCCGTGCTCTACATCTCGCACGTGCTTGAGGTAGTGGAGCAAGTGTGCGACCGCGTCATCATCCTGGCGAATGGCCGCGTGCTTGCCGACGCACCTCCGCAACAACTCATACAGATGAGTGCGCTGCCGTCATTGGAGCGCGTGTTTGCGCAGCTGGTGCAGCAGAAAGATACGTCCACGGTGGCGGAAGACCTCTTCAGCGTGATGCAGGAGTCGTATGTATAACGACGCATACCGCGCGCTGACACGGCATTTCTACAGCGGACTGTTTCGCGCGACGCACAACGCGGAAGTCTCCGAAACCACGGTCGTTCGCTCATTAGCTGCGGTGGCTGCGCCTGTGTTACTGGCCGCCTTCTGGATTGTGCTGCTTGCGCCACACGGAAGAGTGAAGCATCTGACGCCATGGGCTGCGGCCGGCATCCACTACATCTTTGTGGCGTATGCATTCAGCGCCATGGGCTGCATCACCACGCTGCAGTGGGAGCGGCTGTTCCCTTCCAGAGCGGACTTCCTCATCCTGCTGCCACTGCCCATCCGCGCACGCGATTTGTTCGCAGCGAAGCTGAGCGCGAATGCCATCTACCTTTTTCTGTTCCTGGTTGCCAGCAGCATCTTCGCCCTGCTGCTGCTGCCAACTCTGGCGTACGAGCATTATGTTCGCGCGATGTTTGCGCCGGCCATTGCGGTAGTCACAGCAGCACTTGTTTCACCGCTGCTGGTGATCACGCTGGAAGGCATCGTCATCGTGCTGACGCCGCAACGTTTCTACCGAAGCGTTACACCGGTGATCCAGACGCTGCTCATCACAGTGTTTCTAACTGCGTTTTTGCGCCTGTTTCCCGTGGTTGAACACCTGCCGATGTTGCTGAACGGACAGAATCCGTCTGCTGCGTGGATCGTTCCGCTGTGGTTTGAGGCACTGTACGAGACGCTTTTGGGAGGCATACCGCCAACTGCATTCACGACCCAGCTTGCGCATTGCGCGCTGTGGTCTGTGCCTGCGCTGTTGGCCGCGGTTGCAGTCACGTATCCCGCGGCATGGTATCGGCGGCACCGTATGGCGCTTGAGGGTGAGCGCAGCGCGCAACTGCATGATGCGCGCATATGGCCGTTCTTGCTGGAGCCGCTGCTGCTGCGCAGTACCGATCAACGTGCGGTCTTTCACTTCATCCGCAAGACACTGGGACGGCTTGACCGATACCACACGTTGTTGGCGCTTTATGCCGGCGTTGGCCTTTCGCTTTCAATGGCTCAGGTTTTTTCCATCCACAGCAATTCAGGTGGTCACCTCTATTTGAGCGTGTGGAAGCCGGGAGCCCAGGCTGCACTGCCCATACTTCTGTTCTGGACCGTCGCCGGATTGCGCGTTTGCTTTCTGCTGCCTGAGGAATTGGCTGCGAGATGGATCTTTCGCGTGGCGCCGCTCAACACCACGCGGGCCGTGACAACGACAAAGCGATTCGTCTTTATGCTGTGCGGCTTTGTGATTGTCTTTGGAATTACAGCGCTGGCCCTCTGCGGTTGGTCAAGTTACGATCTGCTATTTCAGACACTGTTTGCAGGCATGTTCGCAATGCTGCTGATTGATCTATTTTTCTTCTTTGAGTCGAGCATTCCATTCACGCGCCCTCCGCTGCCAGACAGCACCAGTCTTCCGCTCACCCTTGCGGTATTTATCTTTGGCATTCCGGCAAGCATCATCCTGATGCTCACTGTGGAGCGCGGCGTCGGACATTCACTGCTGAGGATGGGCGAGTTTGTAGCGGGTGCCTCGATCGTCCATCTCACAATGCATCGGCTCCGGCGCCTGCCATCGCACCCCGTGTCAGACGATGCCTTCCTGGGAGAGACACAGGAAGAATTTCAAACGCTTGGACTTAGTGTGTGAGAGAGGCGAGGTAGATGTCGCTTTCAAAGCGCTGCGCGGTGGCAAGTAGCAGCTTGCTACCATCGGGCGAAACACTGCAGCTTGCCTGTGACTGCGCGTGATCAAAGTGTTGCAGAGTCGTTGCCTTGCCGGTGAGGATGTCGACTGCGAC
>JAMFTB010000110.1 GCA_026225595.1 Terriglobus sp.
CAACTTCGTGGATGAGAACCGCAAGGAAGCGCTCTACTGGCGCGACGTAGGTACGCTGGACGCCTACTACGAGGCCAACCTCGATATCGCATCGGTCTCGCCCATCTTCAACCTGTATGACAAGAGCTGGCCCATGCGGACACGGCCCACGCAGTATCCGCCGGCAAAATTTGTCTTTGGCGAGATGGGGCGTACCGGCATGGCCATTAACTCTGTTGTCTCGCCCGGTTGCGTGATCTCGGGTTCGGCGGTGCGTGGCAGCGTGCTCTCGCAGGATGTGCGCGTCAATTCGTTCTCTGACATTGATTCGTCGGTGATCTTTACCCACGTCAACATTGGCCGGCACTGCCGCATCCGCCGCGCCATCATTGACCGTGACGTCCACATCCCAGACGGCACCGTGATTGGCTATGACGTGGAAGAAGACCGCAAGAAGTACCATGTAACGCCAAGCGGCCTGACCGTGGTGACGCGCGACATCTCTCCGTATGAGAACCCGGTAAGCGCTGAGTTCATGCAGACGATGTAGCTTGTCATCCTGAGCGCAGCGAAGGATCCCGACGCAGTATGTTCGTTCAAAAACATTCGGCGCCTTTCAGCCACGGATTCGTGGGCTGAAAGGCGCCGAATTTCTCGTGAAGCAAACGTCGTCGGGATCCTTCGCTTGCGCTCAGGATGACGGCTATCAGCTACTTCCGATGGCCAAAGCGGTAGATCACGCCTCCGGAGACATAGACGTACTCACGCAGCTCCGTACCAAAGTGCTCGAATACGAGTTCCGGCGACAGGCGGATGGCGATATGCGCGCTGCGGTTGAAGTCAAAGCTGCCGCCCACCACACCCATGAACGAGGTGCGGTTGGTGTACAGGCCCGTGTTGTTGAAGAACACATCTGCGGGCAGGCCCGGGTTGCTGTGATCAAAGGTGCCATGCGTGGCGCCTGCCAGTGCGTGCAGGTTTACACCAATGTGCTGGTCGCCCAGCCAGTGGTACTGTGCACCGCCCATGAAGATGTTCTGGGAGACGAAGGGCCGTGTCTGCACGGGAGGCTTTGATGCCTGGCCGCCGGGCAGAACGGGAGTGGTGCCGCCGTCCCAGCGATAGTCCGCAACGGCACCCCAGCGGGGTGTAACCCACCATGTGCCCATGGCCTCGCCGCCGCCCATGTTGTAGCGCTTGGGCAGGTTCTGGCCGGCTTGACCGTTCAGAAAGTTGATGCCGCCGTAGACCTCGTACTTTTCCGTGTAGGTCACGGGCGGCGGAGGCTTGAAGGTGTCCTGCGCACGTGCGACCGCGGCTGCGGCAAAACCCAGCGACAAAACTGCTGCGGTACGGATGATGCGGTGTGCAAACGCCGTTTGGCGCTGCGGCCCGAAGCTGGCCGGCAACTGCGGCCCGGGGCGGTGATTATGCATGTTCCTCCACTGCGCGCAGCACCATAAATCGGTCCTGAGAGCCGGCGCAAGGCGCGGGTGACTCTCAGCGGGGTGCTGCCTCATTAAAGATATACCGTTCGGCGCTTCAAACGGGCCCGCTGGCGGTGAATCGCGTGCGCTGGTTTGTGCGACAATGTGACTACAGTGCGCGATTTATTCGCGCCAGGCGAGGGCATATGGGTAGCTTTTTCGAGGGTCCGCACCTTATTTTTATCGGCGTCCTGCTTGTCGTGCTGTTTGGCGCAAAGAAGATTCCTGAGCTGGGCAAGGGACTTGGCGAAGGCCTGAAGGGCTTCAAAGAGGGCCTGAAGGGCGTTACCGATGACGCGAAGAACGACGCACACGTCGTGACGCCTGCGCCGCCCGCTGCCGTGAAGACAGAAGAGACCGTCAGCAAATAATAGTTTTGCCGACCACAAGTTTTGCTGAAGGCGCAGGGGTCATCCTGCGCCTTTCGCATTTTCCGGTGGTATCGTCCGGCGTATGCTTCAGCATCAGAACGTTGCATGACGAAAGCGAGCGCGCCGTTGAAGATCCATTCGCACTACCTGGTACCGGCACATGGCAAGGTCCGGCTGAAGCAATACAAAACCGCAGAGACCGGATCCTTCAAGGACGAGAAGGACGCAGCCGATACGCTGGCGAAAAACCTGAAGAAGCTGGACAAGCTGCAGGAGGTGCTCTACGCGGGCGGCCAGCAGGGACTGCTGATTGTGTTGCAGGGCATGGACACGGCGGGCAAGGACGGCACCATCCGGCACATCTTCTCCGGCGTCAATCCGCAGGGCTGCGATGTCACTCCGTTCAAGGTGCCCACGCCGCTTGAGGTGAAGCACGACTTTCTGTGGCGCTGCCACAACGCGGTGCCCCCGCGCGGCATGATTGGCATCTTCAACCGCTCGCACTATGAGGATGTGTTGTCGCCGCGTGTCCACGGACTGTTGAGCGACAAAGATGCGCACCGTCACATGGACGAGATCAACGACTTTGAGACCATGCTGGCAGGCAACGGCATCACCATTCTCAAGTTCTTCCTGAACATCTCAAAGGAGGAGCAGAAAGCGCGGCTGCAGGCGCGCATCGACGACAAAGACAAGGGCTGGAAACTCTCCGCCTCTGATTTTGCGGAACGCGCCTTCTGGGACAAGTACCAGGCGAGCTACGAAGACATCTTCTCGCGCACCAGCAAGAAAGACGCGCCTTGGTTCATCATCCCGGCGGACAACAAGTGGTACCGCAACGTGGCCATCTCCAGCATTCTGGTGGATGTGATGGAGCGTATGAAGTTGAAATACCCCGCTGCTACGGTGGATGTTTCCAAGCTGAAGCTGTAGCTGTGATCAGTAACAATTTGTTACAGATCGCAGCGTGTAGTCATCTCAAGATTTGTCATCCTGAGCGGAGCGCAGCGAAGTCGAAGGACCTGCATTTCGCTGGCAGCGGCACAAAGGTGCTGGGATACGGCGTTGCTCCTGCCGTGTACATTTCTGCAACCGCCGGCAGAATGCAGGTCCTTCGACTATGCACTGCGTGCTCCGCTCAGGATGACAAATCTTGAAGTGGTGCGTGCTTCGCCCATGATGACAAGATTTGTGGTTGCTCAGGATGGCAGGGTTTGGGGTATCGTGAATCAACTCACGCTACACGCCTTCCGGGGGACATCCATGCTGAAGCTTTCCACTTTTGTTGTGGGCTGTGTTCTTGCCGCGTCCGTGCTCTCTGCACAGAAGCTTGATTTTCAGGACACGGGCGCGCCGCTGAAGCCTGCTGTTGTGGATGCGCAGATTGCCGCGGCGCTCAAGGATGTTTCCGTCCCCGTGATCCGCAGGAACATTGAGACGCTGGTCGCATTTAAGACGCGTCTGAGCATTGGCAGCGCGGAGACGTTGCCGCCGGGCGTCGGCGCTATCGCCGCGAGCGAGTACATCAAGGGGAAATTTGAAGAGTATTCCAAGGCATGCGGCGGCTGCCTTGAGGTGAAGACAGATGACTTCATCCAGCCTGCTTCAAAGGCAAACGGATCGCGCGTGTTGCGTGACGCGCGCATGGTGAATGTGTATGCCGTGCTGAAGGGCACAGACCCCGCGCAGGCCAAGCGTATTTACCTCATCACAGGCCACTACGACACGCGCAACACAGACGTGATGGACGCGCACGGCGATGCCCCCGGCGCGAACGACGACACCAGCGGTACGGCCGTCAGCATGGAGTGTGCGCGCGTGCTCAGCAAACATAAATTTCCGGCCACCATCATCTTCCTGACCGTGCCCGGTGAAGAGCAGGGGCTGCAGGCCAGCGCGCACTTTGCAAAGATGGCGCGCAGCGAAGGCTGGGACCTGGAAGGCGTGCTGAATAACGACATTGTTGGCGGCAACACCACGCCGGGTGAGACACACCAGAGCAAGACACGCATCCGCGTCTTCAGCGAGAACGTGCCGCAGAACGCAACGGTGGATGAGATGAAGCGGCTCATTCAGTACGGCAATGAGAGTGATACGCCCTCGCGCGAGCTGGCCCGCGAGACGCTGGATGTTTCGCGCACCTACTTTCATGTACCACCCGCCACGCCTGCGGATTCCAAGCTGCCCTACACGCTGTCGCCCGTTATGCAGATGCGTCTGGATCGCTATGGCCGAGGCGGTGATCATCGTTCGTTCAACAACCAGGGCTTTGCTGCTGTGCGTCTGACGGAGTGGCGCGAGGACTACAACCATCAGCACAACAATGTGCGCGTGGAGAATGGCGTGCAGTACGGCGACCTGCTGCAGTATGACGACTTTGATTACATTGCGAAGGTCGCGCGGCTGAATGCCGCAACCCTCGCGACGATGGCAAGTGCACCGGGTCAGCCGAAGAGCGCAACCATGTTTGCGCAGAACCAGGACAACAACTCGGTGATGAGCTTTACCGCGTCGGACGGCGCTCCTTCAGACACGTGGTATCAGGTGGTGTGGCGTGAGACGAGCGCGTCTGATTGGCAGTACGCCAGCAACGCTGCGAAATACAGCGACATGGTGAAGGGCGCGGCCCACACCATCACCGTACCCATCTCAAAGGACAACGTGTACTTCGGCATCCGATCGTGCGATGCGCATGGTCATTGCAGCGCAGCGGTTGCGCCTGTACCAGCAGTTCCGGTGCGGCCGGAGCTGCAGCCCGCGAAGTAATCGGTTCGCTTGGAAATTTGCCAGGCAGCCCTCAGGGGCTAAAGCCCGTTTTATTGAGGCGGGTTGATGCATGGCTGAAGCCATGCCTCTCCGAAAGAATCGAGAGTCGACGTAAGGGGCACGGCTGAAGGCGTGCCCCTTACGATTCGCAGCACTTGCGTTGCAAGGTTCTTTACAGCGCGATCAGCACCACAGCCGGTAATGCCAGCGCCATGCCCCAGCGCTGCTGCGGCGTGGTGCGTTCCTTCAGCACCGCCGCTGCCAGCAGGATGGTGCCCGCAGGGTAGATGGACGCCAGTACTGCCGCCACGTCCAGCCGGCCCATGCGCGTTGCAGCCAGAAAGCTAAGGTTGCCGCTCGTGTCCAGCGCGGCTCCAGCGGCAATCCACGCGAACGTGCGCATGCGGTTGTTTGTGCCTTCCCGTGCAGCAACATCGGAACCATCCCGTCGCAGCAACAGGATCAGCAACAGTACCGCGCACGTTGTTGCAGAACCAATGCGAGCGGCTCCCATGGTCCACAACACGCCTGCCTCGCCCGCAATTTTCAGCGACACAAAGTAGATGCCAAAGCCAATGCCGCCCAACGTTGAGAGCACCATGGCGCGACGGGAGGCGGTTGCTCCATGCTCGGACGCGCTGGCAATCAACCAGATGGCCGCACCGGCCAGCAGAAATCCAAGCAGGCGGCGCCAACCCGGAAGACCATCGGTAAAGGCTGAGACGATCGTGGGAACCGCAGCGCACAGCAGACCGCTAATGGCTGCGGCCGAACCCATGTGTCCGCTGGCAAGGGCAATATAAAAGGCCACTAGCGACACACCAGAGATCATGCCGCCTCCCAAACCCCACGCCAGCTGCGCGCCGTGCGGAAAGGCATCCCCGTGCATGACTGCCAGCGCAGCCACGACGGAAAGGCTTAGCAGATGTCCGATGAGTACGACCATCAGGGCAGCGCGCACGGTACCGCCTGCTCGCTTCACCGCAATGGAGCCCGAGAAGTCGCCGCCGCCCCACAGCGCCGCGGCCAGCAGGCCCAGAGCGGCGTTCGCCTCAATCAGGAAAGGCATGGCGTTACTGATTTGGTGTCGTGGTCGAAGTTCCCATTCCGCCGGAACGCATGGTGTTTTCCGGCGTGGGGTAGTAGCCCTTCGGTGCGATGATGTCCAGGCCTGGGCGCAACACCATCACATTCACCGTGCGGAACTTGCCGTCCAGGATGGGCTCATTGCTGTAGTAGCCAACGGTGTACTGCACCCGCACATCCTCGGCAATCTTCTGGAAGCTCTGTTCCATGCCCTTGACGCGGAATTCGGAGATGGCTTCGCCACCGGTCTGCGCCGCATACTGCGGCAGGATGTTATCCCGCAGGCTGGTGAAGGGGATATGGTAGCGGTCCAGCCAGCCCACATACGGCGTGGCGGAGTCGCCTACAACTGTTGCGTATACGGCGATCCGATTCGTCTGCAGGAAGTGAACAACGTCCTTGAACTTGGCGGTTGAGCCATTTTCCTTGCCGTCGCTGATGACATAGATCATGCGGCGGCGGCCGTCCGGGCGCTTGGCCAGGCTCTGCGCGGCCATCCAGATGGCGTCGTTCAGCGTGTGCGTCTCCTTGGGAGGCGCGATGAACACGGAGGAGGAGTTACGCACCGGAGCTGTGTTGGGGTCAAACTGCTGGCCGTTGATGGTGGTGGTTTGTGACAGCGGACCGTCCGGACTGTACAGCTGCGCATCGCGGCCATCGCTCTTGCTCTGCGCAATGACGGCGCTAATGCGAGGGCTCTGTGCGCCGGTGTAGTCGGTGCGCAGGCGCGGGCCGTTGTTGTAGCTGTAGATGGCCATCTCGTCATAGGGCGTGAACGCACCCTGCAACGCTCCCAGCGCCTGGTTCACACGCTTCATCACCTCAAAGTTCAGTGTCTGATCGATGACGAAGGCGACGGAGATGGGGTAAGGCTCGCCCGTGAACAGGCTGATGTGCTTGCGCAGGCCGTTTTCAGAAACACGGACCTCACGCCAGTCAATCGCAGGCACCAATGCGCCGCTCTTGTCCTTGACGGTGAAGGGAATCTGCACAAAGTTGACGGTGACGTTCAGCCGCGTCACGCGACCGCCCGGGCCAACCTCAGGCGTTATCTCCGGTGCTTTGTTATCGGCGTCTGCCGGTGTGGCCGCCTGGGCGGGGCTGCCCGCCGCCGGGGCAGTGCTGCCCAAAGTGGCCGTAGGCGCGGGGCCGTTGGCGCCGTCATCTACGGGCGTGCTGGAGCTTGCCGTGGCACCCTTACCAGGCGTAATGGTGCCAACATTGGGGAGAATCTGCGGCCGCGGGCTATCCGGAATGGCGGAACCGCCACCGGTCTGCGCCATCAGCGCACCAGCGGAACCCGCTGCAAATCCAACCCAAACCGCCGCTACCAATCCAAGCTTCACCAGATCATCCTCCAAAACACATGCGCCTTCCAGAGTACCAGCCCGGCGGCGCGATTCGTCGCTTACCTTCAGTTGGACGCTCTTCGCTTGGACGCAGGGAGGTGCCGCTTCGTTGTCGGCCACGCCGCGCCGGATTGATGGTAAGGCAGAACGCGGTGTATGCGGAGTAGGCCGCGGAGTTCGCGGAGAGCCACCGCGTACTCCGCGAGAAACACCGCGAACTCCGCGTTCTGCTCTAGTTCTTTCCCCACGCCCGAAAGGGCCGTAGTTGAAGTTCTCCGTAGACCAGCAGGCCTGCTCCGTCGTCCAATAGCTGTATGCGCCCTCTCCTGCTTGCCGTCTGTGGCCTTCTGCTTGCCGCCACCCCGCTCCTCCATGCGCAGGATGCGCCGTCGCCCATGGGGCCGCCGCCTGCCAGCAGCGCCCCCAAGCAGGAGCAGGAGTTGCAAGAGGGCCAGACCATACGCGTCCGCGTCAACCTGGTGAATACCTACTTTTCCGCGCGCGACAAGGGCGGCTTTCTTACCGGCCTGCACAAGGACGATTGCGGGCTGACGGAGAACAAGGAACCGCAGACCATCAAGAACTTTACCCAGGAAAAGAGCCTGCCGCTCACCATCGGTATTCTGCTGGACACCAGCGGATCGCAGATGAATGTGCTGCCGCTGGAGCAGGAGAGCGGCGTCACCTTTTTGAAGGACGTGCTCACCTCAAAGGACGAGGCATTTCTGATCTCGTTTGACATCAACGTAGACCTGCTGGCCGACTACACCAGCAGCACCAGTGAACTGCGTCGCGCCATGAACAAGGCGCAGATCAATACCGGCGCTGGCACCGGTTCCATCACCGGCAATGCCACGCCCAAGGGAACGCTGCTGTACGACGCCGTCTACCTGGCCACGCATGAAAAGCTGCATGACGAAGCAGGCCGCAAGGTAATTGTGATGCTGACCGACGGTGGCGACCAGGGCAGCCAGGTGAAGTTGAAAGAGGCGATTGAGGCCGCGCAAAAGGCCAACACCATCATCTACGTCATCCTCATCAGCGACTCACACTTCATCGGCCAGTACATGGGCTTCAACCCCAGTTATGACATGGATAAGCTGGCCACCGAAACGGGCGGGCGCGTCATCAACATTGGTCACGACGCAAAACGGCTGGACGCTGCCTTTGCCCAGATCAGCGATGAGCTGCGCACGCAATACCTGGTGAGTTACACGCCCAAGAACCCCAACTTTGACGGCACCTTCCGCAACATTGCCATTACCTGCGGCAAGGACGTGAAGGTACAGGCGCGCAAGGGCTATTACGCCCTCGCGGACAGCAATACCGAGTAAGCGGTTTGTTCGACGTACGGAATAAGCCGTTCATCGGCGGGGGGGCTGCGGCGATTCCACTGGGCCAGCCACGCGTCTGTTGGGGTAAAGTACACGCAGGCCCCCGTGACGGATAAAACTGATCTTCGGCAGTTTCCTACTTCTGCTGCGCAGTCCCCGGTGACGTCTGCCGCACAGACACCGGTAAACGTGCCGCCATACCAGTCCCTTCTGGCCTCCATCGTGGAATCCTCTGATGACGCCATCCTCTCCAAAGACCTGAACGGCACCATCACCAGCTGGAACCGCGCAGCCACGCGCATCTACGGCTATGAGGCCGGTGAGATCATCGGCAGCTCTGTCCTGCGGCTGATTCCACAGAATCTGCACGAGGAGGAAGCGTCCATTCTTGAGCGGCTGAGCCAGGGTGAACACATTGATCACTTTGAGACCACGCGCCTGCACAAGAGCGGCACGCCGGTGGATGTGTCGCTGACCATCTCGCCCATCCGCGATGCCGACGGAAAGGTCATTGGCGCCTCCAAGGTCGCTCGCGATATTTCGGACCGCAAAGAGATGGAGCGCATGCTGCTGCAGACGGAGAAGATCGTTGCCACAGGCCGCATGGCCGCAACCATCGCGCATGAGATCAACAATCCGCTGGAGGCTGTGGTCAACCTCATCTACCTGGCGCGAATAAGCCCGTCAGTAAATGATCAGGTGCGCGATTATCTGAAGCTGGCCGAGCAGGAGATTGAGCGCGTCTCGCTGATTGCGAAACAGACGCTGGGCTACTTCCGCGAGTCTCCCTTTGCCACGCAGCTGCCGGTGCATGAACTGCTGGACGAGGTATTGACCGTTTACGGATCAAAGCTGGCGTACACCCGCATTGGCGTGCAGCGCGACTATGAGCAGACCCATCCGCTAACCATGCGCCGCGGCGAACTGACGCAGGTCTTTGCCAACCTGCTCTCAAACGCGATTGATTCCATGCCGCAGGGCGGTGACCTCTCCGTTACAGTTCAGCAGGAGGGCGTGCCGCCCGCCGGTGGCGTCCGCATACAGATGAAGGACGGCGGCACCGGCATCACCAATGAACTGCTCCAGAAGATTTTTGAACCCTTCTTCACCACCAAGCAGCGGCATGGCACGGGCATTGGCCTGTGGATCTCGCGCCAGTTCATTGAAGCCCATCGCGGAACGATTGACGTAACCAGCCGCACCGCGCCACCCGATCAGGGCACAAGCTTCAGTATCTTTTTGCCTTACCTCAATGGACTTCAAACCGAGTCGTCGCCGGCGGGGCCGGCAGAGAGGAGACCATCGTGACCGCGCAGTTTTTTCTTCCCGATTTCGACATCGTCCGCGCTTCGGACGGATCGCATCTGCCGCCGCCAGATGATGGCTTTCATGCAGACACAGTAGGCGAAGCACCCATCCCAGTGGGACGTGTGCTGGTGGTGGATGATGAGCGTCTCATTGCCGATACGGTCGCGCAGGTTCTAAACCTGCACGGCTATGACGCCTTCACCGCATACGACGGACCGGAGGCGCTGAAGCTGGCTGAGCGCTTCCGCCCGGACTACTTGTTGACCGACGTGATGATGCCCGTGATGAACGGCATTGACCTGGCCCGCGCGGTAGAGGAGATGCTGCCGTCGGTGAAGGTACTGCTCTTCTCTGGCCAGGCAGGCACCAGCGCGTTGCTGCAGCGCCAGCGCGTTGACGACTCGCACTACAACATCGTCGCCAAACCCATCCACCCCGACAAGCTGGTGGAGACGCTGCGCAACCTGCGGTCGCGGCGATAGTTAATTTACCGAACTAACTAAGCGTCCATCGCTCCGCTGTACACAGCCATGCCTGCTACGGCGTCCACACCCATCGCGTCCAGGTCGTCCACTTCCTGGCGCTCCTTGATGCCGCCGGCCACAATCAGCTGCTTCGCGGTACACGCGCGCAGGATGGCCGCAACATCAATGGGAAAGCCGCTCATCGTGCCCTCCGTATCCACGTGCGTATAGAGGAACGCGGCGCAGTCGTTCTCCAGCCACGTGACCGCCTCTTCCGGAGTCAGATCCACCTGCTCCTTCCAGCCCTTCACCGCAACCTTGCCGCCCTTGGTGTCCACACTGAAGACAAGCTGCTCCTCACCCAGCGCCTTGTTCAGCGACGCGGCAAAGTCCAGGTTCATCACCGGATGCCGCTTGCGGTCAGCCTGGTTGTCGCCGCCAAACAGCGTTGATCCATAGATGACGCGCTTCGCTCCAAGATCAAGCATCGCCTTACCGTCGTCAGCAGACCGCAGGCCGCCGCCCACCTGGCAGGTGAGCTTTGAAGTGAACTGCTGAATGAGCGACCGATTGTCGCCTTGTCGCATCGCCGCGTCCAGATCGATGAGCTGCACCAGCGGATACTTCGCGAAGCGCTCAATCCAGTAATCAAAATCGTCAAAGGCCAGCTTCAGCTTCTCGCCCTGCACCAACTGCACAATCTGCCCGTTCATCAAATCAATCGAAGGTATCAACATGTCTCTTTCATTTTAAAGACTTGTCCTGCCGGACGGGCCTCCTGCGCGGAGGGCGGGCGTTTGCACGCCCTTTTACTGCTTCGCTTGGCCTTCCCGTTGGTCGGGATCAAACTTCATCCTGATTAGGCGGGTGCCCCACGTCTCGCTTCTGAGACGTGGGATTCAAGGCGGCTATCAAACTTCCGAGACGACCAACGGGAGTCCCACGCAAAGCAGTAAAAGGCGCGTGAGCGCCCGCCCTCCGCGCAGGAGGCCCGTCCGGCAGGAC
>JAMFTB010000111.1 GCA_026225595.1 Terriglobus sp.
CCACGCGAAGCAGTAAAGAGGCGTGTAAACGCCCACCCTCCGCGCAGGAGGCCCGTTCGGCAGGACATGCTTGTTGATTCAAACGCGCATGCTAGCCTTTTGGCATCTTGAATCTGTTGCTCAAACTCACGCAAATACTCATGCGGCTGCATCAGTGGCGCATCTCTGCCACGCTGCTGGCGCGCATGCCGTTTGCATCGCTCGATGCAACGCCGCGCGGGCGGCTGTCCTATGCGTTGCTCATGCTGCATCGCACAGACCCTGCTGCGGCAAAATCGTTGCTGGCACGGGTGCTGGCGCAAGGTGGGTTTGATGCGCCGCTGCTGGTGGAGCTGGCGACGACTGCAACGCGCACTGGTGATGAGCCGCTTGCCTGTGAACTGCTCACGCGCGCGGTATCCAAATCGAACGACACCGTAACGCACGATGCTGCCGCAACCCTGCTCAGCCTGCACCAATCGCTGGCAGATGGTTCGTTATCCCAACGCATCGCGGCGCTGATCGATGACGCAGTCGTGCCGGGCGATGGCCTGTTGACCTTGGTGCCTGTAAGCAGCCGTTACATGGACATGTGGGCTTTGTGGATCCAACAGGTGCGTAAACACATTGGCGGAACGGTGGTTGCCATTGCGCTGGATGACGATGTGCTTGGGCCTTTGAGCAAAGAGGCAAACGTCGCCGTAGTCGATGCGCGTGAGTTCTTCGCGTGGAAGTCACCCGGCGCTCTGCACAACGCGTCGCGCGGAGTGTTGTGGCAGGTGCGCACGCTGCTGCTGCGTGCGCTTGTGTACCGTGGCCGCAACGTGCTGGTGCTTGACCTGGACGCGATTGCCATCAGCAATGTGCAGCCGGTCTTTGACAACATGCTTGATGCGGACCTGATCGCGCAGCTGGATCACAGCATTCCCATGGATGTGAACCGCCAGCTTGGCTTTATACTGTGCTGCGGCTTTATGCTGTGGCGCCCAACGCCTGCGGCGCTCGCGCTCGTGGATCGTTTCGCCGCGGAGGTGATGGTGGAACGTGATGATCAGCTGGCGCTGAACCACATCCTGGGCCGCGACGGCATTGCGGACAAAACAGAAGACGCGAACGGCATGCAATTTGTATCGGGCGGAGTTCGCATCGGCTGTCCAAACCCAATGCTCGTCTCACGCACGCTGCACAGCGGCACCGTCGTGCGTCACTTCCAGCAGGAAGGCCACACCGTGCTGCAACTAAGGCAAGCACTTGGTCTGGGCGAAGCAAGCTAAGTTGCAAGGATTGAAGATGTCGGCGCGCCGTTGGCGCTTACTGAAGCTGTACATCGCCGTGTAAGCGGTGCTTTCACGTGCATAGTGGGTCACGATGCACGTGCCGTTCACGAAAGCGCCAGTTAAGCCGTAAGCTGGACGAGCTCGGCGGCGGGAATGGATTCCGTGGTGCGCTTCAGCTGCCCGCATGCTGCGTAGATGTCGCGGCCGCGAGGCCGGCGGATGTACGTGGGCAGGCCGTTCTGGATCAGCGTCTGCTGAAAGACCTCAACATCCGCGGGCGCGGGCTGCGTGTAGTCAATGCCGGGGCCGGGGTTCCACACAATCAGGTTCACCTTGGCGTGCATACCCTTCAGCAGCGCCAGCACCTCATGCGCGTGGTGTGGCTGGTCATTCACGCCGCCGAGCAGCACATACTCAAACGTCACCCAGTCGCGTTTGGTCATGGGGATGGTCCGCACCGCATCCAGCAGCTTCGCAATATTCCATTTGCGCGTGATGGGCATGATCTGTTCGCGCACGGTGTCGTTGGATGCGTTGAGTGACAGCGCCA
This sequence comes from Terriglobus sp., assembly GCA_026225595.1. GTDB lineage: Bacteria > Acidobacteriota > Terriglobia > Terriglobales > Acidobacteriaceae > Terriglobus. Next base: position 1,807 of record JAMFTB010000111.1, read on the forward strand.
GCTTGGGCCGCACCGGCTCCAGCGCAAAGCGGCGGATGGCCGGCTCAATGCCGCTGGTGCTCACCGTCATGCGCGATGGCGGAATGCCAATGCCCTCGACAAGAATCATCACGGCCTTCATGAAGTTGTCGTAGTTCAAAAAAGGCTCGCCCATACCCATGAACACCAGGTTGATGCGATCCTTGCCCATCTTCACGCCATGCCGGTTCAGTACGGCGGCCACCTGCCCGGCGATTTCGCCCGGTGTCAGGTCGCGCTTGATGCCCAGCTTCGCCGTCAGGCAGAACTGGCAGTTCACAGCGCAGCCCACCTGCGACGACACACAGATGGTTGCGCGCCGATAACCTGCCTCAGCCAGCGCACCCCAATTTCGTTTGTCTACATTCTTGACGCTGCGAGTAGAAGCAGGTCCCTCCACTCCGCTGCGCTCCGGTCGGGATGACAGAGTTTTGGAGTGCGCAGCGAGCTTCTGGTCAGCGCGATTGTCTGCAGCCTCCTCCGCTTCATCCGTGTTCTCTACGCCATCGCCATCCGGCATCCAGACGGTCTCGACCGTCTCGCCATCCCCGGTGCGCACCAGGTAGCGCTCCGTGCCGTCGACGGAGACGGCGGTCTGCACCAGCTCCGGCAGGCCCAGCGTGTACTCGGCAGCCAGGGCTTCGCGCAAGGCAGCGGGGAAGGTGGTGATCTCGTCCATCGACGCCACGCGCTGCTTATAGAGCGCGTCGTAAAGCTGGCGGGCACGGTACGGCTTCTGCCCCAGCCCGGCGGCCAGTTCCGTCAGTTCCGGCAGCGATTTGCCAAACAGGGAATCCATCACCTTCTAGGATAAATGGCCGCCGTCTCAAGCGCGTCATCCTGAGCAAAGGGAAGGATCCCGACGCGCTTCATGGACCATGCATCCGAGCCCTTCCGCTGCACGAAATGGTCAAGAAAAGCCTTCGAACACAAAGTGCACAAAGGTTTCACGGAGTACACGGTTTTTGGAGCCGTGACCTCTGTGTTCAAAATTATGCTCAGGATGACGGCATGTGGCGTGGAGGCGGCTTTTCAAAGCAGGAATGCAAAGGCGTTTGCAGGCAGTGTGTTGACTATGCCGGAGACGGTACAGTCTAACCAGCACGAGGAGTTCCTTATTTTGAAGCTGCGTACGTCTGCCGCTCCCCATCTTGCCGTTTCGCTGTTCCTGCCGCTGGCATTTGCCGCGCCCATCTCCGTAGCAACCGCCCAGGCCCCCAAGGCTCCAGCACCCCGCGTCGCCATGCGCACCCCGGCCGATGCGGACGTAAGCCGCGCCACGCTGCCCAACGGTCTGCGCGTGGTGCTGGTGCACAACCGGCTGGCGCCCGTCGTCACGGTAGAGCTGAACGTGCTCGCCGGCGGCAATGAAACTCCCGATGGCTTTCCCGGCACGGCGCACGCGCTGGAGCACATGGCCTTCCGCGGCTGCAACGGCATGAATGCTGACCAGACCGCAGCCATCTATGCGCGGCTGGGCGGCGACAACAACGCAGACACGCAGCAGAACATCACGCAGTTCTATTCCACCGTGCCCGCAACAGATGTTGAGGTGGCCATGCGCGCCACAGCCGTCTGCCTTGACAGCATCGACAACAGCGACAAGGAGTGGGACCAGGAGCGCGGAGCCATCACGCAGGAGGTGCAGCGCGACCTCTCAAGTCCCACCTACAAGATGATCACGCGGCTGAACGCGGATATGTTTGCGGGCACGCCCTACGCGCACGATCCGCTGGGCACCAAGGAGAGCTTTGAGAAGACCACCGGCGCTGACCTGCGCGCGTTCTTTGACAAGTGGTACTCGCCCTCCAACGCCATCCTCGTCATCGTCGGTGACGTTGACCCTGCAGCCACCATGGCGCAAGTGCGCACCATCTTCGGCAGCATCAAGCCGCACGGCATACCCACGCACACGGCCTTCACCATGGCTCCGGTGAAGAACGACACCTTCACGCTCGACAGTAACCTGCCGTACACCATGGCGATCATTGGCTACCGCATGCCGGGTACGGCATCAAAGGACTACGCAGCGGTGCAGGTGCTCAATGACGTGCTCAGCAGCCAGCGCGCAGACCTGTACAGCATGGTGGTCAGCGGCAAGGCGCTGTATGCAGGCTTTGGCTCAACCGCAGAGTATGAAAAGGCCAGCGTGGGCTACGGCGAAGTTGTCGTACCAGCGGAGGCAGACGCAAACGCCGCAATTGCAGAATTGCGCGGCATCATCAACCACTACGCAACCGTTGGTGTGCCCGCAGATCTGGTAGCTGCGGCCAAGCGCAGCGAACTGACGGACGCCGCCTTCCGCCGCAACTCCATCCCGGGCCTTGCAAGCGTGTGGTCTGACGCTTTGGCAGCCAAGGGACGCAACTCACCGGAGGCAGACGTCGATGCAATCCGCCGTGTGACCGTTGCGGATGTGAATCGCGTGGCACGGCAGTATCTGCTGCACGTAAACACCATCACTGCCACGCTGAAGCCTGTGCCCAGCGGAGAGGCAGTGGCAGCGCAGGGCTTTGGCGGCGGCGAGAAGCTCACCGCATCACCCACCAAGGACGTTGTGCTGCCGGACTGGGCAGAGAAGTCGCTGGCTGAGCTGCGGCTGCCCCGGCCCATGGTCATGCCCAGCGATGAGACACTGCCCAACGGCATCCGGCTCATCGTGCGCACAGACCGCACCAGCCCCACCGTTACGCTCGACGGATCAGTCCAGCACAACGCAGACCTGGACACGCCCAAGGGGCAGGAGGGTGTTGACGACCTGCTGGCAGAGCTCTACGGCTACGGCACCAAGACGCTGGACCGCGTCGCCTTCCAGAAGGCGCTGGATGACATCGGCGCAACGGAGAATGCGGGCTTCCGCTTTGGCCTGAAGGTGCTCAAAGAAAACTTCACCCGCGGCGTCGATCTGCTGGCGGATAACGAACTGCACCCCGCTCTGCCTGCGGAGGCGTTTTCCGTGGTGCAGAAGCAGGTGTCAGACCTGACGGCGGGGCAGATCAAGTCGCCCGCGTACCGCACACACCGCGCCATGAGCGAGGCTCTGCTGCCCAAGGGTGATCCGTCACTGCGCGACCAGACACCGGCCACCATCAAAAAGCTGACGCTGCCGGACGTGCAGAAGTACTTCGCATCCGCCATTCGTCCTGACACAACGACCATCGTCGTCGTGGGCGACATCACACCGGCAGAGGCTCGCACCGCTATTGAGAAGGCCTTTAGTGGTTGGACCGCAAGCGGACCCAAACCGCAGGTCGATTTGCCCGCGGTGCCGCCCAACAAGGCATCCGCCGCAAACGTGGCAGACCCGCAGCAGGTGCAGGATTCCGTCGCTTTGAGCGAGCAGCTTGGCATCAACCGCTTCAGCCCGGACTACTACCCCATGCAGCTGGGCACATACGTGCTTGGCGGCGGCTTCTACGCCAGCCGCCTCTACCACGACCTGCGGCAGGTGGCTGGCTACGTCTACACGGTGGATGTGTCGCTGCGCGCTTCGAAGACGCGTGCCACCTACACGGTGGACTACGGCTCCGAGCCGGAGAACGTATCGAAGGCGCGCGCGTTGGTGGAGCGTGATCTGAACGCGATGAAGACCACTGCGGTAACGCCGGGTGAGCTCACGCTGGCAAAGAGCCTGCTGCTGCGCGGCCTGCAACTGCAGGAGTCCAGCGAAGAGGCAGTGGCAGGCGCTCTGCTCGCCCGCGCACAACTCGGCGTGCCGCTCAACGAGAGTGACAACGCCGCAAAGAAGTACCTTGCACTCTCCGCAGACGAGGTGAAGGACGCCTTTAACCGCAACCTGCGCGTAGAAGACCTGGTGCAGGTAGTGCGAGGGCCTGCTCCGAAATAGGGCGCAATTCAGCCCGCAATTTAATCAAGGACGAGCAGGGCACGGTTCTTACAGTGTCCTGCTTTTTTGTTGCATGCAGAACGGCTCACGGCTCGTGCTTTCGGAAGGGCACAGCTTTAGCTGTGCCGATATATGCGAATCTTCGCTCGGCTTTAGCCGCTGAGGTTTAGTTTTTTGCTTCTGCCATCGAAAAGCTGACCTCAGGGGATAAAGCCCTCTCATAGGGCGTTTTTACGGCACGGCTGAAGCCGTGCCCTTCTGAAAACTGGCCCCTCCGAAGTCGCGTGCCCTTCTGAGAAATCGCCTTTCCGAAGAGGCGCGCAATCTTACTGCGGCAGCGCGAAGACGTACATCGTATCCGCGGCAGACATGGCTACGTACTGCCTGCCTTTGATGGTGTAGGTGATGGGCCCATTGGCAAGATTGGCCCCGGGCCGCGTGTGCCACAGCGCCTTGCCGGTAGCCGCATCCAGAGCAAACAGATTGCCGTTGGTGTCGCCGCTAAACAATAACCCTCCGGCTGTCGTCATAACGCCGGCAAGTACGCGGCGATCGCCACCCTCACGCTGCCACACTACCTTGCCCGTCTTGGGATCAAGCGCGATGAGCAGTGTGTGCTCCGTCAGCTCCGTAGCGCCGCCGCCCTGGTGGTCCTCCGGCTTGCCCTGCGCATTCAGCGCGGAGTACCAGAAGCTCCAGCCCTCTTCTCCATTCAGATAAAACAAACCCGTCTGCGGACTGTAGCTGGGCGGCTGCCAGTTCGTCGATCCATTGGCCACGCTGTGAATCAGTATGCCGTCGGGCCGCAAAGCCTTCGCAGGATCGGCAATGGGCTGGCCCTTCGCATCAGTGCCCTTCGCCCAGTCCGTAGGCACAAACTGAGAGGTGAGCAAATGCTCGCCTGTAGTGCGATCCAGCACAAAAAAGTAGCCGTTGCGGCTGGCCTGCGCCATCAGCTTGCGTGGCTTGCCTTGCCATACGGCGTCAAACAGAATCGGCGTCTCCACCGCATCCCAGTCATGCGTGTCATGCGGACTGGGCTGGAAGTGCCACTTGATCTCGCCCGTGTCCGGGTCCATCGCAAGGACGGTGCACGTGTACAGGTTGTCGCCCTCGCGCACGTTGCCCGCCAGCACCGGGTGCGGATTGCCCGTGCCCCAGTACATCAAATTCAGCGCGGCGTCGTACGTTCCCGTCACCCACAGCGGGCCGCCGCCATGCGTGGCTGCGTACGCATTGGGCCACGTGTCAAAGCCCGGCTCCCCCGGAGCGGGAGTGGTGTTGCGCTTCCAAAGCAGCTTGCCCGTTGTGGGCTCATACGCATACAGCGCATGCGGAATATCCGCCTGATCGCCGCTGGTGCCGACAATGATCTTGTCCTTCAGCACCAGCGGCGAAACGGCAATGTAGTAGCTGAACTTTGAGTCCGCCACAGTTGTGTCCCACAGCTGCTTGCCCGTCTTCGCATCCAGGCAGATCAGGTGCGCGTCTGGTGTGCCAAAGTAGACGCGACCATCCAGGTAAGCCACACCGCGGTTGGCAATCTTGTTGCCCTCCGACGGACGCGTCCACGCCCATAGCTGCACGCCTGTCTCCGCGTCCACGGCCCACGCATGGTCAGGGCTGGTCAGGTACATCACACCATCCACCACCAGCGGCGTGCTCTTGATTGCAAGGCCGCGCGTGGGAAAGCTCCATGCCAGCGCAAGGTTCTCCACGTTGCTTCGATTGATCTGTGCCAGCGAGCTGTAGCGTCGTCCGCTGAAGTCACCGTTGTACGTCGTCCACTGGTCGCTGACATTCGCGATGCTCTGCGGTGCGGGCGTCTTCGCAGCAACAGGCATCTGCGCCAGCGTGTAGCCGGCGCTCATCACGAATGCAGCGGCGCTAGCGCAGCGTGTCCAGGTACGCGAAGACATCGTGCATGTCCTTATCGGTGTAGGTGTGCAGTAGTTCGCGGTGGCCACGCAGCACGTCGTCCACATGCAGCGTCACCTCCGGTGTCTGCCATGTGTGTGTCATGCCGTCCGCTGTGCGCAGCGTTACGGTGAACTCATCGCGATGAATGAAGGTGCCCTTCAGCGTCTTGTTTGGAGATGCCTTCGGAGTTACCGAGCCGGTATCTGCAGCGCCCTTGGGATACAGCATCGTCGTCATCAACTCGTACCCCTGAAGCTTCGTTGCAACGCCCTTCAGGTCACCTGTAGAGCTGTGGCAGCCAGCGCACTTCGCGTTAAAGAAAGCGTGGCCCGCGGCAACATTGCCGCTCAGCAGATGGCCCGCATCGGCCGTGCTGCCGCTGAGCGCAGAGGCGCGCGACGTGCTGGCCACACGCGCATGCAGAAAGGCCGCAATCTCCGCAGCCTGCGCCACCGTGATCTCAGGGAAGGCGGGCATGCCCTTGTCCATACGGCCATCGTGGATGACAACACCAATCTCATTGCCGCCAACGTCATGACGCACCACCGCAGACGTAATCAGGTTTGGCCCCATGCCGCCAGTCGCAGCCGTGCCATGGCATGCTGCGCACTTCTGCACAAACGTCGCTTGTCCATGAGCAACATCAGGCTTGCCCATTGCGCCGGGCGCGGCAACCGCAGTCTCCTGCGCATGTGCGGCAGATATGCTCAACGCACATACAACAACAGAGAGCAGACGGATTGAAGTGAGTCGAATCATTGTGAAGAAGTAGAAGAAGCAGCTTCACGCAACAATACCGGGGATCACGCGGCGGAAGCAATTCGGCACAATAGCTTCAGGTATTCACGTACTGTAAGGAGCACCCGCAATGCGAACGAAATTCGAAGTCTTTGGCGAACCGGTTGAAATCATCATCACCAGCGCGCAGACCAACGGCTGCTACTCCGTCAGCCGCGAGCACTGCAAGCCGGGCGGTGGACCACCACCGCACATCCACGCCAATGAGGATGAGGCCTTCTCCGTCATCAGCGGCCGCTTTGAAATCTTCAACGGTGAAAGCTGGACAGAGATTCCGCCAAACGGCCTGGTGCTGGGCCCGCGCGGCCACGTACACACCTTCCGCAACTGCGGCGACGTGGATGGCGTCATCCAGTTCGTCTGCAGCGGCAACCGCTTCGACACGTTTCTCGAAGGTCTATCCGCCTTCACCATGCCGCACGATCTGCAGGCCATGATCGACTACTCCGTCGGTTTCGGCATCACGTACCCAACCCTGCCGCCACCCACAGCGCGGTAAATCGCTGAGCCTTCGGTAACTCCAAACGTATGC
>JAMFTB010000112.1 GCA_026225595.1 Terriglobus sp.
GCGTCCACAGACGACCGAGGAACTTCCTGCATGGGAAAACTCACCATGGGAGGCGTTGTTGTAACTTCTGTCTGAATTGGTTCAGCCATCGTGTGAGTCGAGGAAAACTGGTAAAGCGGTTCTATTTCGGAACTTATCCAGATTACCGGGAGGGTGTGAATGTACGTCCGGCCAATTGTGAATGCTTCGTGAATTCGCCGGTAAATGACGCGTTTTCTGCTGGTCTTCGCACTTGTCATGCCGGACGGGCCCGCTGCGCGCGGGGCGGGTGCTCCCGCACCTTTTTACTCCTTTGGGTGGCCCTTCCGTTGGTCGGGATGAAGTTCTGTTGCCGGTACGAGACGAGGCTACGCTACCGTCCGGGACAAGTACAGATCGCAGCGGAGATTGGCGCGGAAAGAAGAAAGCCTGTGCGTCCGAGAAGGACGCACAGGCTTGCGATTGGTATTGCGTCACTGCGCCGGGGCTAAAGCCCCTTTTCTTGTGGTGGTGGATTCAGGGACCTAAAGGCCCCTGCTTCTACCGTTTACTGCTTTCTACTTCAGGTAGCCGATGGCGCCCTGCACCTTGGCGGCGACAGGCGCTGGCAGCGGTGCGTAGGCCAAAGCAGATGCCTCAGACTCGCCGTGCTCCAGCATCCACTTCAGGAAGTCCTTCAGCACCGCGGCCTTCTGGGCGTCCTTGGACTGCAGCGGAACCAGCAGCCAGGTGAACGACGAGATGGGGTAGGAGTCTGCGCCGGGAGCGTTGGTGATGGACACGCGGAAGTCGTTGGGCATGTGTGCCGCAGCGCCCGCAGCAGCTGCGCTGACGGTCTCCGGCGATGCCTTCACGAACTTGCCTGCGGGGTTCTTCACCACGCCGTAGCTCATCTTGTTCTGGATGGCGTAGATCAGCTCAACGTAGCCGAAGGAGTAGGGGCTCTGGCGAACCATACCGGCAACGCCTTCGTTGCCCTTCTGGCCGATACCCACTGTCCAGCGAACGGAGCTGTTGCTGCCGATGCGGTCCTTGAAGTCCTGCGAGTTCTTCGACAGGAAGTCAGTCCAGATGAACGAGGTGCCCGAACCGTCCGAACGGTAGACCGGCAGAATCGCGTGATCCGGCAGGTTCACACCCGGGTTGATGGCTGCAATGCGTGCATCGTGCCAGTTCGTGATCCTGCCCAGGTAGATGTCCGCGATGATGTCGCCGGAGAACTTCAGTTCGCCAACGCCCGGAATGTTATACGTCGGCACAACAGCGCCCAGAACCGTGGGGATGTGGAAGAGCTTGGTCTTGGCCGAGCTCATCTGGGCGTCGGTCATGGGCATGTCGCTTGCGCCAAAGTCCACGATGCTGGTGGAAGCCTGCTGAATGCCTGCGCCCGAACCCACAGCCTGGTAGTTGATGGTCACGCCGGAGTGGCTGGCGGAGTACTCACTGAACCACTTGGAGTAGATGGGGTTCGGAAAGGTAGCACCGGCGCCATTAAGCTGCTGCGCGCTGGCAGAGCCGGCAAGAATGGCCGCGCCGACGATGGCCGAAAGGAACTTGAGCTTCATGGTCGATCTCCTGAAAAACTGTGGAACTGTCCTGTTCTGAACAGTATCCGAATCATCGCTGCGAAGTGTGAGGCTTTGATGAATCCCGCGCGATGAATGGACCGTATCAAAGCCTTCGGGATGCCCACGCTGGTGAGCATCCCGAAGGGGTGAGGCAACTTCCGCAACTTGCAGTCTACGGAATGTAGTAACGCATGCCCATGTGGATCATGCTGTCCTGGGCGCGCGGTCCGGTTGTGATGAGGCCGGGAGTGGTAGCCGTACCTGCCCACAGGTTGCGCTGAATCAGTTGGTAGGTCGCCTGGTACTGCAGACGGCCATACTTGGGGCTGCTTGCAATGCGGTAGGTAAAGCCGAACATACCTTCCTGGATGTAGCGAGTGGAGCCACCGCAGGTATTGCCGCCGCTGATTGCGCCGCCCGTACCACCGCCCGCCAGGCCGGTAGGAATCGGAAGAGCGTAGCAGCCGCTGTTGTTCAGGTTCTGCGGAGCGTAGCCGATGAGGCTGCCCTGGGGCGTGGTGTAGACGGTGCGCTGTGCGTACTCGCCACCGTAGTAGGCATATACGTCCAGCTTGGGTGCGGGATGCGTCTCAAGCGAGAACATACCGTGGTAGTTGCGGATGGGCTCCAGCGACTGGTCAGGACGCAGCGTTGCGTCTGAAAGCTGGGCCGAACCGTAACGGCCAACACCCTGACCGCCCATTGCCTGTACCGCGATGTCGACGAACTTGCCTGCCGAGACGCGGGCGCTGCCGAAGATACCGCCGGCAGCCGAGGTGTGGCGGATGTAGCTGCTGCCGTAGGTGTAGGTGGGAGCTGCCGCGGTGCCGGTGTAAGCCGTGATCGGGAAGTAGATGTTGCGCATGAAGCGGCCGATGCCACCCAGCTCAAAGTGCGAGTGGGGCAGGTCATAGGTAAACTTCACGATCGTGTCAGGAGCAACGTTGTTCGCGTAGGTGGTGATTGCGCCGGTAGGAGCCGTGTTGTTCGCACCGATGTTGCCTGCAGCGTTGTACAGACCACCGTTCTGGCCGATACCGCCGAAGAAGAACTCCGTGGGGATTGTGCCCGAAGCGGTGAAGTTGGTGATCTGTGCCTGTTCCACCGCGACAGCAGCGGTAAACAGACCCGTCTTCACAGTGCCAAACTGTTGCGCGAGGCGGAGGCCAGGCTGACGTGTCCAGGAGAAGCCGACCATGTACTGAGGATCGATCGTGTTCGGCAGCTTTTCCGTGCGGTTGTTTGCGCTCAGGCCGTTCTCAGTAACCAACGACCACATCTGGCCGCCCGTGACGGAGAAGCCGCCCTGCGTTTCGCCGCGGCCCCAGAACTGGCGCTGACGGAAGACGTAGGAGTCGGACTGGTTGTTGTTGGACGAGGTGCCTACGCCGAGGAAGTCACCTTCAAAGTAGCCGCTCAGCTTGTACTTGCCAGCGTTGCCTTCAAACAGACCACCGATACGGCTCTGGCGGCCAGAGAAGTTCAGTTCGCTGACGTGACCTTCGTTGGCGCCCGGGAACGGGATGGAGTTGAAGGGGGTGTTGATGTCAGAGTTCACAGCACGCTGGCGCCACACACCTTCAAACGCGAAGAAGGCAACCGGCGTAATGGTCACACCCTTGTAGTGCAGAACGGTGGGCGAGAGGAGATCGTCCTGGAGCTTCGCCTGGTTTGCGACAACCGTCTCCTGCAGGCCAACGTTTGCGTTCTTCAGGTCGGTTACAGAGGTCTGCAGTGTGTCGGTCTTGGCGGCGGCGGCGGTTGCAGCTGCATTCGCCTGGGTGGCGGAATCGGCTGCTGCTGCTGCCTGTGTCTGTGCAGCGGTTACGCTCTGCTGGGCAGCCTGTACCTGCTGGTCGCGGGCAGACAGCTGCTGCTTCATGGAGTCAATCTGCGCCTGCTGAGCATCCAGCTTTTCACGCAGCTCACGCATCTGGCGGTCTGCTGCCGTCTCCTGCTTCTGCTTCACCGGCGCTTTTTTCACCGGACGCTTGGTCGTCTTCGTGGCCGTGGCAGAGGTTGCCTGCCCATAGGCAGCAACCGGAACCAACGTCGACGCGATCATGATCGCGCCCAGTGTGGTAAGTCGTTTCATCGTTCCTCGGAACGGAACGGCTAAGGCGCACTGCGGTCCGCGACGCATTTTCGCGACGCATAGCACGTTCCTTGCCCTGTATGTCCGTTAGGAACCATGCTGGGCTGCCGACATGAATGATTTGAGAACGAAGTGTGAACGGACGGTTATATCTCCCAGATTTGGCTGTGAATCTGGGGTCTGTTCCGAAAACGGCGCGGGGACCGCTTCTTACTACTGCCGGACGGGCCTGCTGCGCGCGGGGCGGGCGTTCACACGCCCTTTGCTTCGCTTGGCCTTCCCGTTGGTCAGGATGAAATTTGATCCCGACCATCGGGAGGGGGCGGGGCGAAGCCAGTAAAAAGGTGCGTAGCACCCGCCCTCCGCGCAGCGGGCCCGTCCGGCAGGACACGGATATATACGTCTCCGGAGAAAAACCCGAGAAACCCACAAGCACCCCCTTGACGACACGGAAACCCGGAGCTATTCTCAGCGCAACTTCGAGCCGATTTGGTGACCTTCGCCATCCCGCCGCAAGCCGCCCACGGCAACTGCCGCATGGGAACCTCAGCGCCCGCCCTCGGCTCCCGCCGAATGGACGCTGATTGGCAAAGCAGCGCAACGGTTCTACCCACAACCCAGTCCAATACCCAGGACCAAACGCACCCCAGCCCCATGGAGGCATACCCCAATTGGTAAAGAGCTCGCTCGAGATCACGCCGAATACGGAAGCTTTGTTTGGACTTCGCGATGAGAACCTGCGTTTGATGGAGAGAGAGTTGGAGGTGACGATCGATCTTCGATCGCACGGACTGGTGGTTGAGGGGAAGGCGGAATCGGTCGAAGTGGTGGAACGGCTCTTTAACGATTTTGACAGCCTGCGCCGCAGCGGCGTTCAGCTTGCCGGGCCGGAACTGCATGCGCTGGTGAAGCTGGCGGTTGCCGATCCGTCCACAAGTCTGAAGTCGCTGGTCGACAGCGGACGGCAGCGGACAGCGCAGGGCGTAAAACGCATGGTCAACCCGCGCTCACCCAACCAGAAGAAGTACGTCGAGGCCATTGAGCAGAACGACATGACCTTTGGCATTGGTCCAGCCGGCACCGGCAAAACCTACTTGGCCGTGGCCATGGCCGCCAGCGCGTTGATGGCCAAGAAGGTGGAGCGCATCATCCTCGTCCGCCCTGCGGTTGAGGCGGGTGAGCGCCTGGGCTTCCTGCCCGGATCGCTGCAGGAAAAGATCGATCCGTATCTGCGGCCGCTGTACGACGCCCTGTATGACCTGCTGGATAAGGCGCGCGTGGATGCCTTCCTGGAAAAAGGCATCATTGAGGTGGCTCCGCTGGCCTTCATGCGCGGCCGCACACTCTCAAACGCCTTCATCATCATGGACGAGGCGCAGAACACCACCAACGAGCAGATGAAGATGTTCGTAACCCGCCTGGGTATGAACTCCAAGGCGGTCATCACGGGCGACCTTACGCAGATTGACCTGCCCAACCCCAAGCGCAGCGGCCTGCTGGAGGCGCTGAACGTTCTGAACGGTGTTGAGGGCGTAAGCTTCTGCCACTTTGAGGACAAGGATGTGGTTCGTCACAACCTGGTCCAGCGCATTGTGCGGGCGTATGACACGCATCAGCGCGAGCAACAGCTCAGCCTGGGACTGGTTGAACCGGCAATGGACGGCGCTGTTCCCGCGGCACAGCCCAAGCAGCCCGAACGCAAAACACAGTAGCTGAACCGGTGCTGCAAGCAAACGGCGCAAAACTGGCGGCAGCACGATAGCATCAACAGGAGAGAGGCGCGCACTGGGAGTTTTTCCCACGCGGTGTTTCTCTCCTGTTGCTTTTGCTTCATGATTTTCCCCCTTTGCTTTTGATTTCTTTGCGAGGATCCTTGATCGTTCTTGAACCTCCGAGTAGTGGCACCTTCCCTGCCCTGAACCGCACGGCCCTGTCGCGTTTTTTGACGCGCGCCCAGAAGGCCGCCGCGCTGGATGGACAGGTGACGGTGCTGCTGGCAGACGACGCGCGGCTGAAGGAGTTGAACCGCACGTGGCGTCGCAAGAACAAGCCTACGGACGTGCTCAGTTTTCCCGCCGCCGCCGTTCCCGGAACAAAGCCCGGCGATGGCATCGCAGGCGACCTTGCCATATCTGTAGATACGGCCGCGCGACAGGCCGCCGAGCACGGCCATTCGCTGGATGAGGAACTGCGCATCCTGATGCTGCACGGCGTTCTGCACCTTGCAGGCATGGACCACGAAGTAGACGGCGGCGAGATGCGCGCACACGAAAGCGATCTGCGCACGAAGCTGAAGCTGCCGGCTGGTTTGATTGAACGGGCTGCATCGAAGCCCCGTGGTGGCGCGAAACCCACGTCCCTTCAGGACATGGGGCACCCATCCTTAGATAAGCCGAAAAGTAAGCCCAAGAAGCGGGTGCCCCACGTCTCGAATTTGAGACGTGGGTCTGCAGCCAAAGCAACTCAGGGCAAGCCTGCAAAGTCTGTAGAGAAGAAGGGGTCCGTGCGATGACCTTTCTCCCTGTGCTTGGCGTCATGCTGCTGCTGGCGGTGCTTACGATTGCGTCGTACGCGGACCGTGTCTACAGCGAGATGGGCAAGTTTCTGGCGCGCGAATACCAGGACAACCTGGACGCGTGGGTTGAGCGAATGGAGCCACGCTTTGGCCTGTCGCGCGACAGCATTGCGCTCTCCGCTTCATTGCTGCGGCAGACCTCGCTGGCCACCATCGCACTCATCCTTGGCGTGAAACGATTTGCCGTTGTGGCTGAGACGCACTGGGTGCTGTATGCGGAGACGCTGTTTGAGCTGGCGCTGATCGTCATCGTGTTTGATCGCATGTTGCCTCAGGTATTGTTTGCGCGGACCAGGGGCGAGTGGGTAGGCCGTCTGCGCTGGGTGCTGCAGGCACTCTTCTATTTGATATTGCCGATCACGCTGCTGCTGGGGCTGCTGCTGTCCATCGCATCACTTGCAGAGCATGACCCCGAGGAGCAGGAGGACCATCCGGACGAGGGCGTGGATGCTCTGCTGGAAGCGGGCGAAGAAGAGGGCATCCTGGAGGAGAGCGACCGCGCGCTGGTGCGCAGCGTGGTGGAGTTTGGCGACATGGTGGTGCGCGAGGTGATGACGCCGCGTCCGGAGATGTTTGCCGTGTCGGACACGCTGACCATTGCCGAGTTCACTGCTGCGATCCGCGAGAATGCCTTCTCGCGAGTGCCCGTCTACCACGACACGATGGATGAAATTACCGGTATCGCCTTTGCGCATGACCTGTTGCAGATTGCCGATACCGACGCGGCGAAACGCACCCTGCGCGAGATTATGCGGCCCGCCGCCTTTGTGCCGGAGCCGAAGAAGGTCAACGAGCTGCTGCGCGAGATGCAGAGCGAGAAGCAGCACATGCGCATTGTGATTGACGAGTATGGCAGCGTCGCAGGGCTGGTAACAATCGAAGATCTCATCGAAGCCATCGTTGGCAACATTGAGGACGAGCACGATGAGGCTGCCGTGACCGTGCGCGAGGACGACGGCAGCTACCTGGTGCCGGGCAGCCTGGATGTCGCGGACCTGCGCGACCTTCTGGCGACTCCTTACGAAGGCGAGGAAGAGCGCGAGCCGCTGCGGCTGCCGCAGGACCTGGAGGCCACCACGGTAGGCGGCCTGGTGTCGGAGCTGGCCGGGCATATTCCGCTGCCGGGCGAGGTGGTTGAGAGCGACGGCCTGCGGCTGGAGGTGGTTGCAGCCACATCGCGGCTGGTGACACGCGTTCGCATACGGGCCATACCGCTGCCTGACCCTACGGAGAACTAAGCCTCTTTCCCCCTTCGCGTTTGCGCGAAAACAAAAGCAGAACGCAGCGTACGCCACGTTTCCGCAGCGATCGCGGCGGATTTCGTTGCGATCGCTGCGTTCTGCTCTTTTATTCATGGGCAGACGCACTGCGAGCACGGGCGCATACACTAGTGAGATGGCTTTTCGTTCTGGATTTGTTGCGATCATTGGCCGGCCCAACGCCGGTAAAAGTACCCTTCTGAATGCCCTGCTGGGCGAGAAGCTGGCGATCGTGACGCACAAGGCACAGACCACGCGCAACCGCATCCTGGGCGTTCTGGAAGTGGGAGCAAAGCCCTCTACCAAGACGCGCGCTGCCCTGCCCGCCGCGCAGGTCGTTATTGTCGACACCCCCGGCGTACACAAGCCGTCGACGCAACTGGATCGCCGCATGATGCAGGAGGTTCACGACGCGCTGGAGTCGCGTGACGCCGTGCTGTTCATCGTGGACGCAACCCATCGCATCCACGAACCGGCGGAGCGCGTTGAGGGCAAGTCGCCCACGCCGTCTGAAGACAAGAAGGCGTTGAGCGCCGCAGAAGACGCCTTTGCCCTGCAGCTTTTGCGCAACGTTACCTGCCCGGTGCTGCTGGTCTTCAACAAGATTGACCTGGTCAAGCGCGAGGACCTGCTGCCGCTGATTACGCACTGGAGCGCGAAGCATAACTTTGCGGAGACCATCCTGATCTCTGCCGCGAAGAAAGACGGCCTGGACGTTCTGCTGGAGAGGGTGGTGGAGCGGCTGCCGGAGGGCACGCGCTACTTCCCGGAGGATCAGCTCACCGATCAGCCCATGCGCTTCCTGGCAGCTGAGCTCATCCGCGAGAAGATTCTGATGTTCACCGGCGAAGAAGTTCCTTACGCCAGTGCCGTAGTGGTTGAGACGTGGGAAGACCCAAAGCCGCAGCGCAAGCCACGAAAAGCCGCCGCAATAGCGGCAGCAGACGCGGAGCAGGCAAAGCTGCCCGTAACGAAGATTGCCGCGGCCATCTTCGTGGAGCGCAGCGGGCAAAAGGCGATCCTGATTGGCAAGCAGGGCACGATGCTGAAGCAGATTGGCACCGCCGCTCGCAAGGAAATTGAAGGTCTGCTGGGCACACGCGTCTTCCTGGAGCTGTTTGTGAAGGTGAAGGAAGACTGGCGGTCAAAGCGCGGCTTTGTGGAAGAGCTGGACTGGCGGCGTCAGCTGGAAGCGCTGGGCGAGCGCCAGAATAAGCCGGGCGACGAGTAAACCTTTTCCCCCTGCGTGCTTCGCCTGGAAAGGAACAAGGCAAGCGGTAGTTCGCGTTAGGATGGATAGCACGCCGCTACCGCATTCACACCGCAGCCCGCATATGTGCTCTATCCGCCATCGCTATGCACACCGCTTGTTTGCCGTCGCAGCCTTTGCCTGCGTCTGCATGCCGGTGCATCTGCGTGCGGAAGCTGCCGCGGACGAGACCACGCCAAAGGGTCCACCCAAACCATCTGTTGCGCTGGCACTGGAGCAGCTTGGCTATCGCCCCATTGTCAGCAACCAGACCATGCGCGCGGGTTATGCCAACGCCACGTTGAACTTCATTGACCCGGAACACCTGTTGTTCACCTTCAGCGCACGCAAGCTGCTGAAGCGCGAGCCCACCCAGCAGGAAGGCGACCAGGACCACGCGGTCATTGCAGAGGTCATCCATCTGCCCGACGGCAAGGTGGTGCGACAGGCGGAGTGGCGGATGCATGACCACGCGTCTTACCTGTGGCCGCTGGCCAATGGGCATTTCCTGCTGCGCATCCGCGGCGACATCTATTCGCTGGACCCAATGGGCAGCTTCAACACGGAGCACCTGGGCCAGCGCGAATTGATTCGGTCAAGCCAGCAACTGGAGATGCTGGACATCAGCCCGGAGCGCGACCTGCTAATGGTGGAAACGACGATGCCTGACCGCGTGGGCGACGATCCCGATGAGCAGAAGTCGCACCCTGTCTCCGTGAACTTCTACAAGGTTGAGGCGCTGCCGGGTATGCCCGTGCGGCTGCTGGATCGCGGCCGCGCCAGCTCGCCGGATATCTTCTCCATCGCATTTACCGCAATGGGCGTACTGCAGACGGTGCGTGAAGATCGCACACACTGGGGCTTTGACTTCCATGCCTTCAGCGGCAAGACGGTGGAGCTGGCGGGCATGACCAGCACCTGCCGCCCACGCAGCGTCTTTGTCTCCAGCGCGGAGTTCTTTGCCTATGGCTGCCGCGGCGGCGATGACCGCAAACTGATGGGCGGCTTCAACCTGCTGTCAGAGGCCAAGTGGGTCTTCACCATTGACGACGCTCCGTTCTGGGTTGCTGTGGATACTGCGCCCGCCACCGGGCGCTTTGCCGTGCGCAACACGCTAACCAACGGCGGCGTTCCGGACCAGCCGGACGGCCCCGCTGGGGTCGATCTGCGCGGGCAGGAGGTGCGTGTGTATGGTGGTCGCGAGGGTGAGGAGTTGTTGCGCGTCGCAAGTTCACCCACACAGAGACCCTCAGGCAACTTTGCCCTGTCACCGGATGGTTTGAAGCTGGCCGTGATGCATGACGATCAGCTGGAGATTTATACCCTGCCGGCAATTCCTGCGGCCGATGTCAGCCTCCATAAGAAGGAGCAGACAGCGCTAGCGCCGCTGCGCCCGGCGGAAGATGTGGATGTAGCCTCCGCCATGAGCAGGACGTCGGACCAGTAGCGGTCTTCCAGCGAACAAGCGGTATTTCTATGGAAGAAGCGGCCTTCCCAAACGAATAAGATAAGCGCCAAAGGCGCGCCGCCATCTTAGCCCGCGCCGTTGGCGCTTTGACGAAGCATCTTGCCGACCCACGGGAGGGCGAGGCGAAGCCAGTAAAAAGGTGCGTGAGCACCCGCCCCGCGCGTAGCGGGCCCGTCCGGCAGGACATAAGTCTTTACATGATCTCGTCCTGCCGCGCGCGATCCAGCAGGAAGAAGATAGGCACTGCAACAGCTGCATTGATAGCCGCCCGCAGCACCTCATGCACCCAGTGCACACCTTGGCCGCCTTCGCCCAGCAGCACCCGCTCAACTACAAACAGAAGAGCCGACTGCAGCAGGCAAAAGCTGAAGTTCATCAACACCCGGGTCAGCACATTCTCCACGTCCACGCGCAGGCCAATGGACGCAGCCATGAAGCCCACAATCGTCTTTGCAATGCCGTTCACGCCGATGTACTGGTTGGTGAGCGTGTCCTGCAGCAGACCCATGCCCGCGCCCATAAAGGTGCCCGCCAGGGGGCTGCGCCAGGAGATGGCGAAGTACAGCACCACGATCAGCGGCAGGTCCACGATGCTGAACGGCGCCCATATGCGTGGCAGGTACGAGTGCAGAAACAACGCCACCAGCGGCACCGCAATCATCACGGCCGGGTGAAAGCTGTGCTCCTCAAGTTCACGACGATTGGCGAAGCTGCGGCGAGACATCAGGGTGCCTCCGTTGTGGGAGCCGGTGTCTTTTCTGACGGCTCTGCAGCGGCTGGCCGCGGCGTTGTTGAAGGCGCAGGGACCGCAATCTGCGTATGCGCAGCACCCGGCTTCAAGTCCGACGCAGGCGGCGCAGAGTTGGGCGAATAAGTATCCACGTGCAATGCCGGTGGCGGCTTCGGCAACACAGTCGCGGGTGGCCCTGTGGCGAGCAGCGGTTTGCCGTCAGGGCCCAGCGCGGGCGGCGGCTGCTTCAGGCTGGGCAGGCGGTCTGCAACCACCTCTGCGGCTTTCTTGCCGGCCTCGTCTGCTTCGTCGCTGATGGCGGAGCCGATCTTCAACTGCTCTGCCACGTCCGTCACCACCAGCACCTCTTCCAGCCGGTCAAGGTTGGCCGCAGGTTTAATGATGATAGAGGCGTAGGGCTGGTGATCCGGGTCCGGCACCATGGAGACCACATTGCCCACGGTAAGTCCGCGCGGAAAGACGCGATCGCCTCCGCTGGTGATGACCGGTTCGCCTGGCTTGATGCGTTCATCGGGCAGCAGATTGCCAATCTGCAACTGGCCGCCGGTAACACCGCGCAGAATGCCGCGTGACCGCGTGTTGATGAGGACAACGCCAGCGCCTGCGCTTGGATCGTTCAACAGCAACACCTGCGCGGAGTGCGCAAACACATCGCGCAGCTTGCCCACCACGCCATCCGGCGTAATCACGGCCATGTCCGGCCGCAGACCGTCGCTTGCACCCTTATCAATCGTCAACACGTGCGAGACGTCGCCGCCGCCCGTGCCCACCACCTGCGCTGCCACCGTCTTGCCTATGTACTGCTGTTTGAATGCCAGCAGTTGCTGCAGCCGCTGGCCCTGGCGCGCGTCTTCTGCCAGCGATGCTTCGCGCAGGCGCAGCTGATCAATCTGGTACTGCAGGTCTGTGTTGTGCTGGCGCACGTGGCGAAGGTCAATGTAGCTGTGCCACAGTCCGCGAAAGCCGCCGCCGGTGTGCTTGAACATCTCTTCAATCGGCGTGATGGTCCACGCCGTCCACGCACGTGCCACGCGCACGTTGTGCCCATCCGCTCGACCGGCGTAGTCTGGCCGCCGCATCTGCGAGGCAAGGCCGATGACCTGCGCCAACAGCACAGCAAGCAGCACCAGAACACTCTTGTAGCGGCTGAAGAAGGATTCCATCGGGGATCAGGCGTTTCGCGGTTGCTTTATCTGAACTTTGAGCGGCTGGGCTTTGAGAGCACTGACGCTTTGAAAGGGCGCGGCTTCAGCCGCGCCGTGGGGTGACGAAGTTGAAGTGGCTTTAGCCACTGAGGAAATTCCCCTCAGGGGCTAAAGCCCCGATCCATCCGGTGCAGTAACGGCTGGGCTGAAGCCCCGCCCTTTCAAAAAGCTTTCGTGCGTATTAGTCGATCGAGATTTTGCGCAGCAGGCCGAAGTCGCTGAGCATGCGGCCGGTGCCCAGCACCACCGATGCCAGCGGATCATCTGCGATGGACACGGGCAGGCCCGTCTCTTCGCGGATGCGGCGATCCAGGTTCTTGATCAACGCGCCACCACCGGTGAGCACGATGCCGCGGTCGCTGATGTCTGCGGACAGCTCCGGTGGCGTCCGTTCCAGCGCCACGCGGATTGCGTTCATGATGGTCGCGATGGATTCGCTCAACGCCTCGCGGATTTCAGAATCGTCCACCGTGATGGTCTTGGGCACGCCTTCAATCAGGTTGCGACCCTTGATCTCCATGGTCAGCGGCTTGTCCAGCGGGAACGCCGAGCCAATCTCAATCTTGATCTGCTCTGCAGTGCGCTCGCCGATGAGCAGGTTGTACTTGCGCTTGAGGAAGTTCATCACTGCCTCGTCCATCTGGTTGCCGGCCATGCGCACAGAGCGCGAATACACGATGCCTGCAAGCGAGATCACAGCAATGTCTGTCGTCCCGCCGCCGATATCGACAACCATGTTGCCGCCCGGCTCCGTGATGGGCAGGCCTGCGCCGATTGCGGCCACCATCGCCTGCTCCACGAGGTAAACCTCGGATGCCTTGGCGCGATAGGCGCTGTCTTCAACAGCGCGCTTTTCTACCTGCGTAATCTCAGACGGCACGCCGATGATGATGCGTGGATGGACCAGCACCTTGCGGTTGTGAGCCTTCTGGATGAAGTAGTTCAGCATCTTTTCCGTGTGACGAAAGTCGGCGATGACACCGTCCTTCATAGGACGGATGGCGACGATGTTGCCGGGTGTCCGGCCAACCATCTCCTTGGCTTCCTTGCCCACGGCCTCTACTTCGTTCGTGATCTTATTCACGGCGATGATGGACGGCTCGTTAACGACGATACCTTTGCCGCTGGCATAGACCAGCGTGTTCGCCGTTCCCAAATCGATCGCGAGATCGTTGGAAAAGAGGGAGAAGAGAGACCGCATGTTGCGGAATCTTGAAGGCCGACCATAACCGTTCTGGGACATGCTGACTCGTGCACCTGTAACCGAAGTAAATCTGATTGTATAGGCCGGATGCAGAACCCGCTGCCGGACTTCCCACAGTTCTGTGGGGAAGGACGCGTGCTGGAATGGCCTATACCTGACGGCTTTGGGCGAACAAATACAAGTAGCAGATCCACTGTTTCGTTTGCCTTCCGACAAGGAAAGGTGTAGGGCCACAGTCAGTTGGCCAATGCCTGCTCGTGGGGAGAGGGCGCATCGCGCTGCAGTCCTATGCGCCTCTCCATCCAACTGCGGACGCGATCGGTGCGAAACTCAGTGATTGCCGCAATGCCCCAGGCGCACGAGATGGTAAATAAACCGACAGCGCCCGCAACCAGAAGGGTGTGCACACTTGGTATCCATCTTGAGTTATGTACCGTCTGGGAAGCCAGCAGCATCAGCAGCGGCATGTGTACGACATACAGTGTAAAAGAGAAGCGAGACAGGTTACGCGCTGTCCGCGTGAAGAGCGATTTCGCCGGCGCGAGATCACGCGCGCCCAGCAGCACCCAAATACAAACCATGGTGATGATTCCGAAGACATTGTCCGTGCCCCACCGCCCCGTAAGCGGCAGACCGTAAAGCGACGTAAACAGCACCGTCCATGCAAGCCAACGCAGCCAACGGATGTTTGGGGCTGGGCGTGCCCAACATAGCAGTACGCCCATTAGCCAGAGCGGGAAACTGGCCAGAATGCCGCCACGCACAAACCAGGCACAAAGCACAAACAGGACCAGCAAAACCGCGCGTCTCCACAACGGCGCGCGCACTGAAACGGCGATCCATGCTAGGGGAAACAGAATGTAATACCAGAACTCGTACGACAGACTCCAAAGAGGAGTGTCCGATCCAAATGTCGGAGACCAGATGTCCTGCAGAAACAAAGCATTCGCCAGCATCACACGCCATCCGCTTGCCTGCGCCACCGCTCCCATCAGGTGATTGCCGGTGAGTCCGGCATACAGCAGCGGCGCCTGGTTCAAACGCATGCCGATCTGGTCAAACAATGCGCACAGCAGCAGGCCGGGCAGCAGGACGACCCACAGCCGCACAAGCCGATGCGTTAGATAACCAGCCCATTTCCAGCTGTCGCGCTTCAAACTCCGAAAGATGCTGCCGCCGATCAAATAGCCGCTGAGAATGAAGAACAGCACCACCGCGCGATGTCCATTGGTGGTAAGTGCATACATGGGAAAGAACGGTAGACGTAGAGGACGGGGCAACATGCCGTAATCCACGAAAAACAGGTTGCGCCAGTGCGTGCCAATGACCAGTAGTGACGCCAGACCACGAAGGAGGTCCAGCAGCACGGATGCTTCGCTCTCGGTAAAAGAATGCCGGCCGGACGATTCCATTGTGGCTACATCGTACTGTAGGCGTGTCAGGCGCGGGTTATTCTGCCTAAGAGGGATTAACAAGATCATGATCGTAGGCGTACCCAAGGAAGTGAAGGATCACGAGACACGCGTGGGCATTACGCCCGCAGGCGTACATGCGCTGGTGCAGGCCGACCACAAGGTGCTGGTGCAGACCGGCGCAGGAGATCTCTCTGCCTTTACCGACGACGAATACCAGGCAGCCGGAGCGGAGATTGTTGGCAGCGCCTATGACGCGTGGCGGCTGGCCGACATGGTCGTGAAGGTGAAAGAACCCGTCGAGAAGGAGTACCAGCACTTCCGCGAGGGTTTGACGCTGTTTACGTATCTGCACCTGGCTCCGCTGCCCGGCCTGACCGAGGCGTTGATGGAGAAGAAGGTCACAGGCATTGCCTATGAGACCGTCCGCGACCGTGCAAACACACTGCCGCTGCTGACGCCCATGAGCGAGGTTGCCGGACGCCTGAGCGTGCAGGTTGGTGCGGAGTATCTGCAGAAGAAGAACGGCGGCCGCGGTTTGCTGCTGGGGGGTGTACCGGGCGTGCCTCCGGGCAACGTGGTCATCATTGGCGGCGGCATTGTGGGCATTAACGCGGCCAAAATGGCGCTGGGACTGGGCGCAAAGGTCACCATTGTGGACCTGAGCCTGAACCGTCTGCGCGATCTGGACGACATCTTCAACGGTCGCGTCTACACGCTGGCCAGCAACAGCTACAACATTGCGAAGGCCGCCAGCGAGGCTGACCTGCTCATCGGCGGCGTGCTCATTCCGGGCGCGGCTGCTCCTAAGCTGGTGACCGCGGCCATGGTGAAAAAGATGAAGAAGGGCGCGGTCATTGTGGACGTGGCCATCGACCAGGGCGGTTGCATTGAAACTGCTCGCCCCACCACGCACACCGATCCTTCGTACGAGGTGGACGGCGTGGTGCACTACTGCGTGACCAACATGCCCGCTGCGGTGCCGAACACGTCCACCCTGGCGCTGACCAACGCCACCTTCCCCTACGTCATGAAGCTGGCGAATCTTGGAGCGAAGGCTGCTATCCAAGCTGACGCGGGCATTGCCGAGGGCGTGAACACCTACAACGGCACGCTGACCTACAAGGCCGTTGCAGAGGGTCAGGGCAAAGCCTGGAAGCCCATCGCAGAACTGCTGTAACCGCTGTCATCCTGAGCGGAGCAAAGGATCCCGACGGGCCTTCGCCTCGCCTCAGCCGCCGGCAGCTTTCCGCCACGAACTTCGTGCAGCGGAATCGCACGAAGGCATCGGTTCGTTGACGTCACAGAGATCCTTCGCTTCGCTCAGGATGACAGGCCAGATGCCGCCGCGCCTATAATCGGCAACACCGCTCGGCAACACGGCTGGAGGCAGAACCTTGGGCACAACACGGCAGCGCAAAGTCCTGTTGATTGTCGTAGGTGTGTGCTTTCTGCTGCTGTTTCTGGGGCTGGCTGCGCTCAACGCCTTTCGCCTCAGCTTTCTTAGCCCCACCACGCCGGGCGAGATTGTTCTGTACACCACCGTTACTGTGCTGGCGTTTGTGCTGTTCCTGGCGGCACTGCTGCTGCTTGGCCGCAACGCGCTGAAGCTGTATGCGGAACAGCGCAACCGCGTGCTGGGCGCTCGGCTGCGAACGCGCATGCTGTGGGGCGCGGTGCTGCTGTCGTTGCTGCCCATCAGCTGCATGTTCGGCTTCAGCTATCTGCTGATGAACCGTGCCGTGGAGCGCTGGTTCTCGCAGCCGGCAGCGCAGCTGCGTGAGGAATCCTCACGCATTTCATTGGATCTTTCCAGCTATGTTGCTGCCAACGCGCGCTCAGAGGCCGAGGAGATTGCCGGCCTGCTAAGTAACGAAGCCTCCGTCAGCGCGCTTGCACCCGGCACCATGCAGCACGCGATGCAGATGCATGAGGTCACCCTGCTGGGCGGCTTCAGCCTGATCTACAGCGGAGACGTGGCGGTATCGCGCTTCCACACGCCGGCCGGCGCTGCGAAGCTCAGCACATGGCAGTCCCCGGGGCTGCCCGATGACGACACACCTCCGGCGGCTCCCAGTTCGCCGCTGCAACAGCAGGCAGCGGGATCGTTTGATGCAATGGCGCTGCAGTCCGTGCGCCAGACCGACAGTCCCATCCTGACGGTGAATGGCGCCAGCTACATCCTTGGCTCGTCGCACACGGCAAGCGGCCTGCTGGTGGTGGCGGGCGTGCCTCTGCCTGAGGGCATGATGGAGCACGTGGCACAGCTGGACCGTGCCAGTCAGCATTATTGGGCGCTCTTTCGCCAGCGCCGACTGATTCGCACCACATACATGCTGCAGATGATGATGATCACCAGCCTGGCCTTGTTTGTGTCCAGCTGGCTTGCGTTGCATCTCTCAAAGCAGGTGACACGTCCGGTGGAGGCGCTGGCAGAGGCGATGGCCGCCATTGCCGAGGGCAACTATCAGCAGCGCGTTGAGGCAAGTGCAACGGAAGAGCTTGGCGACCTGGTGCAGAGCTTCAACGCCATGGCGGAAGACCTGGAGACCAGCCGCCGCCTGGTGGAGCAGACCACCGTACAGGTCTTTGAGGCGAACGTGGAGCTGGAAGCGCGCCGCCGCGAACTGGAGACGATGCTAGAGACGATCCCTAATGGTGTGGTCATGCTGGACACGGAACGCCACATCCGCGTGGCCAACCGTGCCTTCAGCGAGATGCTTGACCCCGGCGGCCAGCGCGCCTTTGTGGGTCTGCCCATTGAAGAGGTCATACCGGCAGACGCGCTGGAGAGTGTGACCCGGCTGCTGCAGCGCAGCCATCGCATGGGTACCGCATCTGCCGAGACGGAGATGCATTCGCCCGCAGGCACGCTGAACGTCGCACTGAACGTTGCTCTGCTTGAGAGCAACAATGCAGGCCAGCGCCACGCCACCGGCTACGTGCTGGTGCTGGA
>JAMFTB010000113.1 GCA_026225595.1 Terriglobus sp.
AAACCAACAAAAAAGGTTGTGCTTTTGCGGGGTTGTTGGCCCGTGCTTCCCTAACCATTGGAATCGCCGTGGTTTTCTTAAAGATTTGTTTCTGCGGTTTTAAACCCCGCGCCAAGGAGCAACCGTGATCGAAGATTTAGAGGTAGCGAAGCTCGTGGCAAAGCATCTGCAAGATAGCTATCGCCTCTTAGATGACTCCGCTGCTGAAGTGAGAGAGCGCTGCTCCGCCGCTGAGATTGATGACTACATTCAAAGAGTCGGTAAGGTCTGCGCGGAAATTATCTTCGAGTTGATGGAACCCCTGTACCTGCAACACCCTCAGCTTGCCCCCAAGGGATGGGATTTGCCGCTTGATCAGATTGCCACAGGAGAAGATGCCAAATGATTCAAGTCATCGACTACAAAGCGGGCAATCTTACCAGCGTGGTGAAGGCGCTGAACTACCTTGGTGCGGAGACGCACATCACGCAGTCGCCCGATGACGTGCGCGGCGCGGACAAGATTGTGCTGCCCGGCGTGGGCCACTTCCGGGCGACACAACTGCTGCATGACCTGCAACTGACGGAGGCCACACGCGAGGCCATTGCGCGAGGCGTGCCCTTCCTCGGCATCTGCGTTGGCTTGCAATGGCTCTATCAAGGATCGACCGAGGCCGACAGCACCGACGGCCTGTGCGCGTTTGGCGGCAAGTGCGAACGCTTCCCTGCTACCCACAACGGAGCCGAGCTGAAAAGCCCGCACGTTGGCTGGAACTCGCTTGAAGACATTCGCCCGGACTCGAAGCTGCTGCGCGGCATTGCACCGGGCAGCTTCGTCTACTACACACACTCCTGGCGCGCGCCCGTCAGCGCAGACACCGCAGCCACCACCAGCTACGGAGGAGCCTTCACCGCAGCCGTGGAACGCGACAACGTGATGGGCGTGCAGTTCCACCCGGAAAAATCCGGCGACGCAGGCCTGCAGTTGTTGCGCAACTTCATTGAGTTATAAAGCGCCCCGGCAACCGTAAGACTGAGAAACAAAATGGACTCAGCAACCCATAACATTCCGATCACATTCGAGGACTTCCGGCGTGCACAGCGGCTGTACCGAACTCATCGCCCGGTGGCGCGGCTGCAGATGGTGGTCAACATCTCTCTGGCATTTATATGCGCGTGCGGCATGCTGGTCCTCGGAGTTTTTTATTGCCAACATGGAGACAGAGGCACCGCTTTCGGCTGGTGGTGTGCGTCTTCAGCAATCGCGATTTACGGATGCATTCGGTGGCCACTTCTGATGCGTCGCTTGTATCGCCAGGCTTTTCCAAAGGCGCATACCGGAGTCATACTTGAACTCCGCTGGACCGATGATCAACTTATCTACACCGCTCCCGGGCTGAGCGAATCGCGTTACCACTGGAAGGTGATCCACGATGTTGCGGAAGATGAGAACACCGTCCTGCTGATGCTTTCTAAAACGAACTTCATCATCGTCCCGCGCAAAGCAATGCCAGACGAAGCGATGCGCGACCTGATAGCCCGCAGCACTGCAAAAGAGAGCGAGAAATAAATGCTGACGAAGCGCATCATCGCCTGCCTTGACGTTCGTGCTGGCCGCGTCGTCAAGGGCATTCAATTCGTGGACATCATTGACGCCGGTGACCCTGCCGAGCTGGCGCATCGCCATGCTGCTGCGGGTGCTGACGAGATTGTGCTGCTCGACATCACCGCCACGCACGAGGGCCGTGGCACGCTCATCGACACGGTGAAGCGCACCGCCGAAAAACTCTTCATCCCCTTCACCGTTGGCGGCGGCATTCGCAGCGCGGAAGATGCGGAGAGTGTCTTTCTTGCGGGCGCGGATAAGGTCAGCATCAACTCGTCTGCCATTGCGCGACCTGAGTTGATTGGCGAGATTGGTGCGAGCTTTGGCGCGCAGGCTGTCATTGTTGCGATTGACGCAAAGCGCTCGCCGAATGCGGCTGACCCTGTTGGCGATGCCGAGGTCTACATTGCTGGCGGACGCAAGCCGACTGGCCTGCGCGTAGTGGACTGGGCCATTGAGGCCGAGCAGCGTGGCGCAGGCGAAATTCTGCTGACCAGCATGGACACGGACGGCATGCGCAACGGCTTTGATGATGAGCTGACCGCGCGCGTCTCGCAGGCGGTGCAGATCCCCGTGATTGCCAGCGGTGGCGCGGGCAATGCACAGCACTTTGCCAACGTCTTCAGCAACGCGCAGGGCGGCGGCCATGCAGATGCCGCACTCGCTGCCAGCATCTTCCACTTTGGCATTACCGATAGCTGGGCGTTGAAGCGCGAGCTGCAACTGCACGGCATTCCTGTTCGGCTTTAAAACTATGTCCTGCCGGACGGGCCTCCTACGCGGAGGGCGGGTGCTCGCGCACCTTCCTACTTCCTTCGGAGTGGCCCTTCCGTTAGTCGGAATTTGGCATTCGTGCAGCTGCCAGCGAAATGCAGGTCCTTTGACTTCGCTGCGCTTCGCTCAGGATGACAGTCTTTGTGAAAAGGCGAAGCCAGTAAAACGGTGCGTGAGCACCCGCACCGCGCGTAGCGGGCCCGTCCGGCAGGACATGCAGTAACCAGAATTATTTAAGTGGAATTGGGCCGTCCGCCTGCACCGTGCCGAAGTTTGGTGAGCCATCGGCGTTCCATGTGAAGCGTTGCGCACGGATTGCACGGTTCGCTGTTCGCGCATCATCACGTGGCATCGCTGCGTAAAGTAGCCAGTCACCATCTGCTCCATGTGCGAACGTGCCGCGTCCAGGACCAACAATTGGCAACGCAGGATTCTGCGAAAACACAGGATGATCCGTCTTCACCCAGTTCGCGCGCTTCAGCGGATCGCCTCCCTTGAACGTCAGCAGACCGAGGCAGTAAAACGTTGAAGCGGTATCCGAGCCGGAATACACAATGAACGTTTTGCCTGCGTGATACAGCGCTGTGGGCCCTTCATTCACGGGATAATTTTTCGGGCTGCCCGCACCCTTTTCCCACGGATACTCCGGCTCAGCAATCAACACCTTCTCGCCGACTGGTTTCAGCGGCTCGCCCAGCTTCGTCATGTAGATCGCATTCTCACCGCCGCCGACGCCGACGTACATCAGGTACGGCTTGCCCTTCACCATCAGCACAGACGGATCAATCGCCTCTCGCCCAAGGTCGAGCGGACCGCGATACGTCCATGTGCCCAGTGGATCGTCAGTGTCGGACTGCAGCACATAGATCGCGTGCTTCTCTGTGCCTATTCTGGCCGTGAAATAAATCCACCATGAGTGGCCCATATGCCATATCGTCGGCGACCACACCTCGCGCATGCCATCCACCGCGTTGAAGATCGTCTTCTCATCCGTGGCTGAGGTCGCAGGCGTAGCACCGCTCCAGATCGTGACCTTGTCCCGCGCTGTTGCAAGCAACAGATACTTCCCATGCACAGGCTGCCACGTAATGAACGGATCAGCGTGCTGCAAAATCGGATTCGTCTGCGCCACACCAACGCATGTGTACGTGCAAAGGGCGAGGAACAACAGCAACCGGGCTAGCTTCTTCATCCGCATTGTCCGATTGAATGTCGGGAAGGTCTGGGCCGTCAAGTTTCTTGCTCTTAAAGCATCAGTCCTGCCGGACGGGCCTCCTGCGCGGAGGGCGGGCGCTCACGCGC